>NZ_JAKRFW010000032.1:0-60595 GCF_022347905.1 Pseudoalteromonas sp. Of11M-6
CCATAGTTTGGTTTCCTCAATCCTTTGAGTGCAGAATTTAAGCTTAGGCGGAATTTTAGGAAGGTGCAAATTAGTGATGGGTGTCAGCTATTTAAGCTATCAGCTATTTAAGCTATTTAATTCATAGGGAGTCAAAAGTGCTCATACATGGGGCTTTTAGCGCTTGCCACATTACAGCATTGTTTAGGCTTGGAGATCACGTTATTAATATATTTAATAAATGTTTTATATATTGATTTTTTGTTTCTCCGCTGCCAGTATAGCCATTAGTAAGTTTCCGATTTGGAAACTTTAAACAATGATTATCAAGGAAATAAAATGAAACTAAGCCTTAAGAAAAGGAACATGAAAGTACTCAATAAAGACAATAGCCACGTTGTTAAAAATGTCACTTTGCAAATTGCTGGTGGTTATAATCGAGGTTATACAGACTTTTATTTTTGTGGGACAACGCATTGTCCATCTGCGTATCCAGAGTGTGAAACTATGGGGTGTAACGCGTAACCTTGCTCCATAGTTGGCGATTACTCATCAATTCATAGGTTTGTTCTGAATCTCAAACTTATGAATTGTAATTCAGTGCATTCCTATTTTATCAAACACCTTCCAAAGTGCCTTTGCGTGTACTTGCTACAACACAGAAAAATCACGACAAGTAGAGATTGACTCTCTGAGTGCTTTAAATATACGTCACTTTTATATGTTGGGCTTTGTATCGAACACTCTTTTGTAGTATGGCTTTTAACGTTTTACTCTTTTTTGATTGGTATGTTATATTGTATCAATTGCGGGCGAGCATGACAAAGGAGAAAGCGTGAACGTAAAAGTACAGTCGCTTGGAGACAAAGCAGCAATTGGGTTATCTATGTTGTGCTTAGTCCACTGTTTAATATTACCTTTTTTATTACTTGTACTTCCTCCCTTCGCGGGTTTATTAGCGCTCTCTGATGAAGCTTTTCACGAGTGGTTACTAATAGCAGTAATACCTATTAGCGTTTTGGCCCTTGGGTTTGGCTATGTGCGGCATAAGTCAGGTCTTGTTGTGGGCATGGGGTTAGTAGGCTGCACATTCTTGGTGCTAGCAACTATTTTAGGTGAACAACGCGGAGAAACCTTGTTCACAGTGCTTGGCTCTATGCTCATCACCTACGCTCATCTTCGAAACTATGCGCTGCGTCGCAATTTTCACTAAATAAAACCCTATTTGGAGTTACTATGAATAGCCTTATGCCTATAGAGCCGTTGCTTGACGTGGACTCAGTGCATCATCAGCAGTCAGAACATGCAACTGTGTTAACCAAGATTTATGAGTCCAACACCAATATTGTGATTTGGCAACATGCATTATCACCTGCTTTGAAAGCAGAGTTTGGCCACTACTTAGAAACAGCAAAAGAGATAGAATTAGCGCTACAAATTGCGACTAGCAATATCACTTGCGAAGTTAGTGATCCGTTAAAGCAGATGAATTTTAGCGATGCGATGGTGGCGCATATTATTGAAATAGTAGATATGTTTAGCTGTTTATTTGAACTTCGCATAGTTGGTTTACGGTTAAAAATGCTCGAGACTGCAATGTGCCCGAAATTTCATGTTGATAAAGTACCTGTACGACTGGTGACTACACTAGCAGGCGCTGGCAGTGAGTGGCTTAGAAACCAGCATGTATCAAGGGATGGCAACAAACTGACTGTTGTCCCGGAAGCAGACGCAATATCACTAGCCTGTGGGGATGTGGCATTATTAAAAGGCGAGCGTTGGGAAGGCAATGAAGGCCGTGGCTTAGTGCATCGCTCACCAGCAGTAGTAACAGGGGAAAAACGATTGCTACTGACATTAGATTTTATCGCATAGACTGGATTTATTATGACAACAAAATTAACTGCATTTGTATTTAGCGCTATTTTTAGCCTCTCGCTTTTGGGATGCCAGTCAGAGCCTACAAATATCGGTACTTCCGCGGTAAGTGGCCAAGCAACCGTCGCTCCGCTTAAAATCGCGACTTGGAACATGGAGCATTTAGCATATCCATCGAACACAGGGTGTAGGCCTCGTGATGAGCAGGAGATAAGCGCACTGCGCGATTATGCAAAAGGGCTTAATGCAGATGTTATTGCGCTGCAAGAAGTCGCATCGGTTAAAGCATTAGAGCAGGTCTTTCCAAGTAGTGAGTGGCAATTACTGATTTCAAGTAGAGCTGATAGCGCGACGTACGACTGTAGAGGAAGTGGCAACGTCTCTACACAGCAGAAAACCGCTTTTGCAATTAAAAATAGCCTTGCCTCAAGCAAAGTGGATAACGTGAGCGAACTTAGCGTGGATGTTGAAGGGCTAAGACATGGTCTAGTTGTGACCTTAGATACTCAGTTTGGTGAGCTTTCACTGCTTAATGTCCATCTTAAAAGCGGCTGTTTTGTTGATAACTACTCGACATCGGATAAAAAACCCTGTCGATTGCTGGCAGAGCAATTACCAGTACTCAAGTCCTGGTTGAAGAAACACGCAAATAGCAACACCATTGTGTTGGGCGACTTTAATCATCGTTTAAGCCATGGCGACAATCAATTTTGGCAGCAGTTAACCAAGCACCAAAATAACGCCTCTACACCTTTGATAAATGCAACTAAGACGCTGACAGGTTGTCACCCTCGTTACCCTGTGCCGATTGACCATATATTACTGAGCAACAAACTTGCAAACACGGTAAAATTCGCCCCCAGCGTACACTTTTTTGCGGATATGTCTGAAGAGAAAATGCTCAGCGATCACTGCGCTATTTCGGTGTCAATTAGCGTGCGTTAAGACTGTTGCTAGTTGTACTAAAAGGGAGCGCATATAGCCAACCGCTGCCGTGCAAATATTATCAAGGTCTAATCAACAAAAAAAGCAGCATCTTTAATGGCAACTTTAGTGTTGAAATTAGACCTTATTTGCTTTTGCTAACGGCTTCTGTTGTCGTGATTGGATAAAAGGGTATGAGGCTTATCTAACGGCATAGCAGGGCGACACTACGCCTTTGATCCCTTGGATCCAGTATAAAAAATTACCGAGCCGAGAGAATTAAAACAACATTTAAGTTGTCTTGAAGCGGTCATGCCTGCAATATCATGTTTGGCCTATGATAAAAATATTGTGTATTAGGGCCTGTTGCTAACATAAGCAGCTATTTGACAACCGCACTTAATGAATAACTTAAACGAAAGGAGTGTGCTATGCCATCCGCAAACTTACTTGCCTTGCTCGATGATGTCGCTGCGCTAACAAAATTAGCCGCAACCAAAACCGCTCCGGTGTTAGGAGACGATCTCGCCGTCAACGCAGAGCAACTCTCGGGCGGGATCAAACCAGATCGGGAGCTTGCAGTGGTATGGAAGGTGTTTAAAGGCTCCTTGCTAAACAAGTTTATTTTAGTGCCCGCTGCTTTGGCTTGCAGTTACTTTGCGCCGTTTATGATCCCCATTATGCTAATTTTGGGGGCGCTGTACTTGCTGTTTGAAGGTGGCGAAAAAATTCTCCACGCTATTTTTCACCGTCGGGAACAACAGCAAGAAACCGATGAGTTTGTCAAAGCGCTTGAGGATGAGCGTGTTGACTTAGTCGAGTTTGAAAAAGACAAAATCAAGGGCGCTATCGTTACCGACTTTGTTCTATCGGCGGAAATTATCATTATTGCGCTGGGGGCGATTGCTGATCAGCCTTTTGAAAAGCAAGCAATAGTCCTTTCGTTAATTGGGCTTGCACTGACAATCGGGGTTTACGGAATCGTGGCCCTGATTGTTAAGCTTGATGATATTGGTTTAGCCATGATTAAGGACGCAAGTAAGACTACACTTGCAGCGATAAAACGTGGGGTGGGTAAGGGGCTGCTTTATTTTGCTAACGGTCTGATGAAGTTTTTGTCAGTCGCCGGTGTGCTGGCAATGCTTTTAGTTGGCGTTGATATTTTGGCTCACCAGTTCCACTTACTTGAAGAAATTGTTCACGCTATTGAAAATCTGATCCCTGCATTGAGCTGGCTTTTGAGTATTATCGCCAAGCTTGGGTTGGGTGCAGTGATTGGTGTCATTATTGCGGCGGTGTTAAGTCAGTTGTTGGCAATGTTTAAAAAAGCATAAATATCTATATCGCAAGTAGCCGTATATTTCAGGGCTACTTGCAGAGCCTTTCGATTACCTTCTAATCGGCACTTGCTGGTTGACTGGCTTTTGCGGTGCTTCATTGAGGTTTTGTGGTAATAAACGTTTGGCTTTACGCTGCTCCCGTAGCGTAAATTGCAGCGCTTTTAAAATCCGCGCATCCAATGGCGTTTCGCAAAACGGGCTTAACAGGTTGTTCTCTTCCGTCGGATCTTCACTCAAGTTATAACACTCGTATTCACTGGGAATGAACTGAGTGGTTGTTATTCCGTCTGGGTTGCTGACGCCAATGACATTACTCACAGACGATTGCGTGGTAGGCTCATCGTTACCACCAAGATCAACTAAATTCGGGTCTTGCTCATAGAATCGAGCGTTATCAAAATAACGCACAAACTTCCATTTCGTATCACCGCTGATATCCGGTAGTTGCGTTATTACAGCTTCGATATGGTTCGGTTGGATAATACTATTGTAAGCTTTACCGGTAAGCATATTCGTCATATCACTGCCAACTTCGATGTTGTCATCGGTCATAAAGTAAATGGCTTCTTCTTTGGGCGACGCTTCACCTAAAATGACGTTGGCTAGGTTTCTGCCAACGAGTGGCTGTGCCTCACTGTGATCTTTAGCAAGCTGAGTACGAGTTTGCTCAATATCTATATCCGCTAGACCAAGCAGGGTAGGCAGTAAGTCGATATGTGATGTGGTGATATCAAGCTGCTTAGGTTGATTGAAAAGCACAGGATTAGAAATAATAAACGGCACGTTTAATACTTCTTGATACGCGGTGTACCATTTTTGATGTAGACCGCCGTGAGCACCCAGTAGCTCACCATGATCTGAGGTAAAAATGACAATAGTATTTTCATAAAAAGATGACTGCTTTAATGCGTTAAATACCTGTTCTATATGCTTGTTCACTTCTGCGATAAGGTAGTAATAAAACTGTCGATAGGTTTCATCTGGTGGCTGTGGTAGATACATATGCGGGTACATAAGCTGATAGTCTTTTTGGCATCTAGGCTTGTCCATTAAGCTTTCAGTTTGGCTTGGGGCTGGCGCAACACTTGGAAGGTTACCGGCTTCTTTTTCGGCATAAAAGTTGGAAAACCAATCTTTTTGTCCCATTAATACAATGTCATGAGGGTTTACGAATGAAGAAACCAGTAAAAATGGTGTTTGGTCGCCGTTTTGTGCCTTTTCTTCAAGTTGTTTAAGGGTTTCACAAACTTGATTGGCAAATCCCGGATCTCGAGACGTACCTGAATTGTTCTCTGCAGCGCCATGAGGTTCAGGACCTATCCATTGACTAAAGCCAAACTTATCTAGACGCTCTGCGCGCTCATAGAGAGCTTGTTTTGCTGGGTAAGGCTCTCCAGTTTCAGAGTTACTATACAGCGCTTGCTGACTTCCCGGCACGATAATATCCTCATCGGAGAGGTGCCATTTACCACGATAATAGGTTTGATAACCCGCTTCGCGAAACCAAGAGCCCATGGTTGGCACAGTATTGGGAGTCAGCCAGAACATGTTTTGATCAAATGACGACTTGCCAATTCCTGGAGTTTGGCTCACGCCGTGTAGGGATGGATATTGTCCCGTGTAAATGGATGTTCTACTTGGTGCGCATGCCGTCGCTGCTGCATTATGATTCATGAATTCCATGCCACAGCGGCGCATTTCTGCCATGCACGCACTGTGCTTGAGTCGATACTCTTTTGCTTGTGAATTTTCGTAAGGCGGAGGGAAACGCTCTTCATCTGTGGTAATGATTAGAAAATTCGGTTGTTTGCCATTAATCTTCATTACAATCTCCTTTTAACTTGCACAGGGCAAATGCCCACGGAGAGTGTAGTTGAAGATCCTTAGGTATTTGCGTTTTATGTAATTTAATTGTTTTTTATTTTAAATAATGTGTAAAAACAACATTCTGTATTTTCTCAACGGCGAATAGAAAAAAGGCCTTATCGGCCTTTATATATGCTTTGGTATTTGGTGAGTTACCAATCGCCTGGGTCGCCGCCATCTGAGTCGCTGATCTCTTCGTAAGTACCGCCGGTGTCAATACTCAGCTGTTTAAGAAACTGAAATGTAGGGGTACTAGATACCGACTGAGATGCAGATGAAACATCTAATACATACATCTTATCTTTATTAGCCAGAATATTTTGCACTGTGCCTGTATAGATTGTGGCATTGAATTGCACTGGTGGTAGCTCAAACAGGTATTTAGAGGTTACGCTCGTTTGCCAATTTGAGCCGCCACAGCTAGAGACTGGACTGTCATTTTCGCCGCCATCAGTAGAACCATACACTCTTAGCAGTGCGCCATTAGCGGCTTCCGTTGAGTAATTTGCTCTTAACTCATCAGCGCCATCACACATAGCTTGTGCAAGTGCAGTTAGCCCCGAGCACCCTTCTGGATCTAGTTGATAGAGTGCCATCATTGCCGCATTGAAACCGACAAACCCGTTAGTTAGAGATTGAATTTGACCGCCACTAGCAAACGTTTTCACATTTAACTGTTGGCCATTAATTGTGGCATCTAGAAAGAACTTTGATACTTTTTGCACTGCCTGTTGCTTTGAGAATGAACATCGGCTTTGTCCATCTGGGCGCAACGTGTTCATTGAACTACTGCGGTCTAAAAAAAGCACGCCATAAGATTCAGGCGCAGCGAGCGAATTGAAACTCGACATTGTGGTTGCCAATGCAATGGCAGATACTAAGATTTTCATCATTGTGAACTCCATGTCAAAAGATACCATTTGCATTATCTAATCGGAAAACCTCAAGGCTGCGACAAGATATTGTTCAAATGGTGTAAGAAGTATCTGGCTGTACTGCTGATGCAGATACATGATTTGCGCAAGTAAATAAAATGAACCTAGTTGGTTGCAAATTTGTTGCGCAGCGTAAGGGTAGGGTAGATTCTGATTTTATCCATTACACCACATTACAGCGATAATTTATTTTTAAAACATAATGTTACATTGAATTGTGAAGTAAGTTTCAGTGTTTTCAGTATGTTATGTTTAGCTGCTTGATATTATAGCGGTTGCGATTTAGTTTCTAAAAAATATACAGTAGGATGAAGTAAACTGTATTCAAAAGTACGAAATAATAAAAACAATGACAGGAAGTTTTATGAAGCGATATCTATTTTCTCTTTTAGGTTTAATTGCAATCGTCGCTGCTGGTTGGAAGTTTACCCAGTACCAGTCTCATTACACTTCAGATTATGTTGATGTAGTGTTGTCTTCACAAGTGCTTAATGAAGATCGAAAGGTCTTTATTCGCCTCCCAAAAGGATATGACAAGGCACATAGTTATCCACTCATTATTCGCACCGACGGCAACTTTAATCTCGCGCGGTGGGATGAGGTACTAAGCAGCCTTGCCGAACAAGGTAGGGTAGAAGATGCCATTTTAGTGTCTATTCCCAATCAATTTTGGACTGAGACCCGCAACCGCGACTTAGTACCGCCTTATGCTCGACAAGATGTTGCGATTGAGGCTCGTCCAGAGAGTGACAATGATCCTGCCATTTTTGGTCGTGCAGATCGTTTTTTGCAATTTGTTGAAAGCGAGCTGTTACCCTATTTAGAAGCTAACTACTCAATTAACGACAACCGTGTGTTAAGTGGGTTCTCTGCTGGTGGAAGTTTTGTACTTTATACCATGGTGACTAAACCTGCGCTTTTTGATGGCTACTTTGCTTTTAGTCCTGCTGCGTGGTATGACGACTCGGTTGTCGTAAAAGAATTCGCAAAAAGCCTAGCCAATATTCAAGGCAAACCTAAGTATATTTACCTCTCCATAGGCGGTGCTGAGAATGACATCATTACGGGGTCATTTCGCGGTTTATTAGAGGCACTTGAACAGCATGCGCCTGCCAATGTGCGTTGGGGACACAGCATTAGCGAGGGCGCGGGGCATTCACAAAATCCAGTGGTTTCCGTGCCACTTGCCTTGAGTGAGTATCATCACTTTAGAAAAAATCAGTTAATGTAAGTGTTGCAATGCTTTGATTTCAGAGAGCAAATGTTTTTGTTCACTTTCACTTAGCCCTTCAAGCTTAAGCATGGCTTGGTAGGTCTTTAATAGTGATGGCTTATCTCCTTTTTGCTGATAAGCCATGGCCAATTGCTGCAGTGCATTGAGGGACGCTGAGTTGTGCTGGCTCACAAAGCTGAACAGGTTGATGGCCGCAGTGAAGTTACGTTCGAATAGGGCGCCATACCCGAGCGAAGTCAGTGCGTCGTAGGGGTAAGTCTTGAGTCCGTAAAGCGATTTAGCGATGGCAACATGATTTTCCAGCTGAGTGACACCCGCGGCCGCTACCTTCAAGGATGGCTGATAATGGTTAAAGAGGTGCTGCAGACCATGATAATAGCTTGGGTAGACGACGCTCATATGGGATTCGCCGCTAAAGTGCTGCGCTTTGAAGTCAATTCCATTTGGCTTTCGCCAAGCATCATTAAGACGTTGAAATGGCTGCGTTATGATTGCGCTTTCGTCAGCCATGCTGATGTAGATACACTTGTTGATTAACGCTTTTGCCAGTAAGTCATTTAATAATCGCTCTTTATCCCACCAAAGGCTTGGACTTGCCAACATCACACCATTAAATAAATCGGGTTTTTCAAGTAGCGCATAGGTTGCAAACAGCCCACCGAATGAGTGTCCTGCTAACGCGCGATAGCCTGATGTGCGATAATGCTTGTCTACGTAAGGGATGAGTTCTTTGTCGATAAATTGCAGTAGCATTTCTGCACCGCCCGGATTTTGCTGCCGTGTTGGACCTGCAAAATGTCCCAGTACCGCAAGGCTACCTTTGCGATAAGACGGGGTCAGATCTCGAGTGCGGTGTTCGTTGGTTTCGATGGCAACAATGATAAGTTCCGGTATTTTATGTTGTTGTGCCAAGAAGCGAGCCGCTGAAGCGGTATGTTCAAGATTGCTCTGGCCATCAGTTAGATATAACACTGGATAGCCTGTATTGCCTTGCTCATAGCTTGGTGGCAGGACGATATGAACCGTTCTTTTTTGCGAAAAATAAGCGGACGAAAGCTGCAGTGTCGAGTTCGAATCTACTGATTTATTAGCAATAGCGCTACCAATTGACAGCAACGTAAAAATAGCCACGATAACAATGTGAGTAACTAACCTAGCTTGCATAACCGCTCGTTCCTTGCTTAAAAATCATCACTAATTTAACACGAGTCAAAACGACAAGGAACGAGTTATATAGCAGCGCCTAGGAATTATTTGTGTTGTCTTGAGCCTTCTAAGGTCACTATTACTCCATTCTCATTGGTGTTTGTGTCTTCTTAAGTAATTTAGAAAAGATAGGTTTTAAGCAAAAAAGAGAAAACACTGAAACGATTGCCATCACTAAAATGCCAACTAGTGGAATAGCATAACCAAAGGTAAAACTAGCACCGACCACGTGTCCCAATATGCATTCTGCGCGGTAGATTGGATAAAATAATCCAGCTATCAAAAGTCCTAAGGCTGTATACATGGTGAGGCTTTGATAACCGAACTCCCAAAGGGCTGATTGCAACAAGCTAAAGAGTAACATCACAAAGAATGCGACCAAAAACTCAGTAGGAATAACCACGGGTGCTGTTTTTTTAATGCGCTCTGTGCCAATTGCTTTATGTAGCCGCAGTGCAGTAAGCCAAGCTAATACGGGAATTATGATAATGCCCCATGCGTTATATACTGCTGGAAAATCAGCTCTGTGAAGTAAGTGGTGACTCACTATTCCGCCATTTAAATGTTGCCACATCAGCGTTAGTATCACGAGCAAGATTGCCGATGTAATTAGGCCTTTGTTGATTTTGTTCGCTTTGACTGAAAGCATGTTTCTACTCCTAACTGATTAAACTGTAATTTAACTAAAAAAGACGGCTGAAATGCGTGGCCACCACATCATGACAGCGGCCGCGCAGACACCAATCGCGGTGATCACAAAACCTAGGCTCATCATCACCGTGATTATCCAAACCGGTGCGCTGACGTTGGTTTGGCGTTTTGCCCAAAAGTAGAGCTCTGCGAGTACCATTGGTAGCAGATAGCAGGCAAACGAAATAAATATATCGACAGGGCCATCTAAGGTTGCGGTATTGCCATTGAAGCCTTGATTGACCATGTACCAACCAAACAAATAAAGACGAAACGTCCACACCCCATTAACCAAGAAAAAACTATGTGCGGCATAACGTTGATGTGCGGCGATATTTTTTTGTATGGCAGCGCGCCAAGCAAAAAATATCGCAATGGGAATTAATATACCGTTGAGTGTTATCCCAATGGCACCAACATCGCTTAGCCTAAGACCGGTTACCCAAGTGAGATATAACCCTGTGAGTGCGCCCGAAATACCGAGAATAAAAAATACGCGTCCGTTGTAGCGATGAAAGCGTGGAAAGCGTTTTCGCACCGCAGGAATAAGCTGTAATAAACCGTTGGTGGCCAAAATCACAGCGGGTAAAACATGACTAAAAAACACCTTGGCATCTTTTGTGTGTCCACTCGCCGGTGAAACCGCTGCACTTTGCTCTGTGAGTCCCACGATAAGCGGGATGGCATATAGGCCTAAGATATAAACAGCAAACATCCATTGCCCGAGCAGTGCGACACACACCCAGCTCTTTGCGGCACCATTCAATACGCTAAAGGGACTAAAGAAAACCCCTGTTGTTTTGGTCAGATTGAGGGAAGACAAAATACTTATCCTTATAAATCAATAAACTTGGTATATAAAATGACAAGGTTTTGCTATCTCGTCGCTTTGATTTTGAAAATCAAAGCAAAGAAAGTAGGCCGAATTTTAAAAATGCTGGTGTTAAGTTTACTTACAAAGTTAATTTGAATGCTTTTGGTGTGGCTGTTAGAGTTTCTGCGTCTATCAATATTCCTTCAATCGCCATGACTATTGAAAACTATTACCTACTTTTGCTTAGCCTATGTTGCACTTTGGTTGTTGCTCAGCTTTTTGTAAAAGAGAAAAAAGCAGCACATTTACTCTTTGCTTTGGTGTGCGGCTCAATAGCTTTGGCCACCACCAAAAAGCTGACGCAGGACTCCTTAAATGGATATCAGTATTTAATTGGCATGGGCGCTTGTGTGACCTGTAATGGGTTTTGGTTGCTTGCAAGGGCATTATTTAGAGAAAAACATGCCATTTTAAAAAGGCATATTGTGTTTGCAATCGCCATTGCTGCCTTAGTCGTGTGGCGGCAAGGCTATTTGTTTATCGATAGTCAATTACACATGGCTGCTAGCGGATTAGTTGAGTGGCTTAACATTGCGGCGTATGAGCTTACTTTGTTGTTGTCATCTAGTGTACTCATGCTGGCATTTTGGGAAGGGTGCCGAGGGTTCTCGCAGTCTCAAGGGCAGGAAAAAGCACAAAGGGTGCTATTCTTATCCGCTTATTTTATTTGCGTCGCAGGCACCAAATTAGTCGAAAATCGCTTTGCCGATAATCGTGAGGTTCAAGAATGGGCAGTGACAAGCGCAGCTATCCTCATCATATTGACGGCGCAAGTGTTACTGTATTGGCGATTTTCATCTCAACGTACAATTACATCTGTTAGGTGCGTTGAATCAAACGAGCCAACACAAACCGAGGATGATATTGCGCTCCAGCAACAGGTGGAACACTTTCTTATCGAGCAAAAAGGTTTCCTCAAAGAAGGGTTAAAAGTCGCTGACTTAGCTCAGCAATTTAATGAACCTGAATACAAGATAAGCCGAGTGATACGACAAAACCTGCAAGCGCGAAATTTCAGCCAATTGGTCAATGAGTTGCGGGTTGAACATGCCAAAGTGCTGTTACAAGACCCCGCTAAACAGCATTGGCCAGTACTTGTCGTTGGACTGGAAAGTGGTTTTGCGTCGGTTGGACCATTTACTAGAGCATTTAAAATCGCTACGGGAACCACGCCAAATCAATTTAGAAAGCAAAATAGCCAAACGCAAGTGCTACGTGAAGCACAAGAGTAAGTGGCGATTAATCTAGCTTAGTCAGTTTGTATTGTAGCTGCTGAATAGGCAGCTCTATCGTCTGTGGGTCAAGCTCAGGCGTAATATCACTGACCGGAAAGACGTTATCTATTTCCACCGCATTCGCGATAGCGTTAGTATCGGCATTGGATAAAAAAGTAAGTTGGGTGTAATCACTGGGCTGTAAGTCATACCGAGCCAGCGTTGCTTTTAAGTCTATGCTGTATTCGTATGCAGCTAACAGGCTACCTGCGTTATCGTTGTATCTGCAGATCCGCCATTGATAGCTACTTTCAATAAACTCCAGCGCCCAAATCCCACCTTTATCTTGGATCATTTGTTGTGGTTGTTGGCAGGGCTGTGGTAGGGGCAGTAAACGGCTATGAGACCAAAGCCCCTCGTGGTTTTGGCACAATAAGTCGCCCTTACCAAGGTCGATAATATGCGGGCTTAGACCATATTGGCAGAACTGGGAGGCGGGAATGAAAAAGGGATCGCTGTGCTTGTTAAACGCGCCAAACGCAATATAGCCCATTAATACCTCAGTGTTGGTCATCCAGCCAAGGTAAACATATTCATCATCTTGCCAGTTTATTGATGCGATTTTCCCCTGTTTAACGGTGTTAGTCAGCGTGAAGTGGTCGCTTTTACCATTAAATGTACAAGTCAAACTGCCTTGTGTAGCGTCGATGTTGCATGATTGCTGAACTTGCTCTTGTGATAGCCGCTTTATTTTAGAATTTGGCGTTTGATGAGTTAGCGCTGAGGTGAACTTAGCCGCAGCAGACAACAGGCCGGTTTGATCTTGTTTAAAACGACATTTAGGCTGTATCTTTGAGGAACTGAGCACGACACTACCATCAAGTACAGCAAGCTCACAGCTATTGGCTATGGTACAAGCCGTGAGCAGCATAACGCCACAAAAGGCAATCCAAGTGTTTTGCAAATCACAATACTCATCAATCATCAGCTACATTCTATAAACATAGCTGATAACACCTTGATTAAGCAATATGTGCAGCAATACCTGATTTTCCCATGGCGACTTCGGCTTTTAGTACTTGGCCGTTGATGTAATCGCCACTATTTTGCTTTCGATAGGGGATTGGCTGTTCACTAAATACGTGTGTTAAGCGCTCTGACCAATTAGCGATTTCATCAGCTATACGTTGATTAGGCTCGCCTTTTGCGTCGAAAATAACATGGTTTTGTAGAACGTCCATACCTGGGAAAAACAAAGTCCCGTGCGTGATCGGAAATAGTAATTCGTCCATTGTGCCGTTTATCCCTAAAGGAGAGTAATCCTTATATCCACCACCTGTGGTTACACAAATTAACGCTCGTTTTCCCTGTAAAACTCCCTCGCCGTAGCGCAATTGGTTCCCTTTGTTTTGATAACCGTAAGCAAAGCCATAGGCATAGACTCTATCGAACCAGCCTTTAAGTATGGCAGGTACGCTGTACCACCAAAGCGGAAAATGAAAAATAACCAAGTCGGCAGCCAGCAATTTTTGCTGCTCTTGAATAACGTCTTCGGTTAGGGTGTTTGAGTGATATGCCTTGCCAGACGCTGCAATAATCGCAAGTGGTGCTTGAGAGTCATCTTGCGGGAAGTCGGTTGCGTCAACCACAGCCTTCCAGTCCATTTGGTATAGATCTGAAGTTTGAACTTGCAAGCCCATGCGCGTTAAGGTTTCGACACTTGTTTTAGCGAGTGTCTGGGTTAAGGAAGTCGGCTCTGGATGTGCCGATACCACTAGTGCGGATTTGGTCATGATAAGTGCTTTGTAACGAATAGGAGTTGTTACTATCTCTGTAATCTTGCTATAAATGAAATTGAATATTTTTACCCTAGGTATAAATTAAATGGATAGCAAAAAGGTGGACTTAAACCTGCTTCAGACTTTGGTGGTGCTACTGGAAGAGTGCAATGTGACCAAAGCGGCAGATAGGCTGAACCTCAGCCAGCCAGCAGTAAGCACTCAGCTAAGTCGGTTGCGCGGGCTATTTGATGATCAGTTATTAGTCCCTATTCATAAAGGCATGCTACCAACTGCCAAAGCGCTTGCTTTGCTGCCGGAACTTCGCGCTGCGATGAAGCTTGTAAGTAACGTGTTAGTAGAGCATCAAGACTTTATCCCTGAAACGGCCAATTTAACCTTTAAAGTGGCATGTACCGACTATTTACAGCTGGTGGTGATGACAGAGGTGATACGGCGTTTAAAAATAGCTGCGCCCAATATCAAGGTCGTGCTTTGCCACTTAACAATAGCAACACTTGCAGCCCAGCTACAACACTCAGAACTCGATTTGGCATTAATGTCGCCGGAATGTGGGCCTGATTCGTTAAGATTTAAAACCTTATATCAAGAGAAGTATGTCTTGATTGGCAGAAAACACCATCCACAGCTAACGCCAGAAATGACAATAGCAGATTATGTAAAGCTTGAGCATATTGTGGTGTCTTTTGAAGGAAATAGCACCTCAACATTCGTTGATTCAATCTTGCAGCAATATGGTGTATCGAGGCAGGTGATGACGTCAGTACCCTCATTTTTATTGGTGCCGGAACTGGTGAGAAATACCGAGTTGGTTGCACTGATTCCGGCTCGTCAGGCATCAAAACTCGAAGCAGATTTTACCCTCGTTGAAAATCCGATACCTGACTGTGCTTTTGACGTCGCTATGGTGTGGCACGAAGTACAGCATCAATATCCTGCACTTCGTTGGTTACGAGCGTTTATCAGTCAGACTATGGCTGAGGTTTGTTAGTTATTTCGTCCAGCTCCTCGGTTGGCTCACTATTTTGCTCATTGTCGTCGAGTTCATCGTCGTTATCGCGAGGCGTGTCTTCGTCAACGACAAGCAGCTGTTCGTGTGCTGTTTTTTCTTCGATACGCGGGTCCATGGTGGCTGCGAGCGGTGAGCTGGTAATATCAGAAGTCGCAGCAACATAGTCGCTAGGCTCTGGTTGCTCAGCTTTTTGTCTGGCGTTGATAAAGTGGAGCAGTAAGAACATGACAACGGTTAGTGCGCTTAACGAAGCATATAGGGCTTGATGACCAAAATGGGACATGATCTGTGCAATAGCGGCCGAGCCAACACAGGCACCTCCGCCAAATGCCACCAACAGTGCAGAAGAAACGCCAACACGGTCTTCATCATCAACGCGGGAGTTTGCTAGTGCCGAAGAAAGTGGATACATGGTAAATGCGAATAACCCAAAGCCAAAAGTCAGCCAGAGACTGTAGCTTGGACTCAGTGGAAGCAAAAATATACAAAGAGAAATCAAACCGATAAAAACAGCGTTACTGCGCAGTAAGATACTTCTGCGAACTCGGTCAGAGATAATGCCCATTGGCCACTGCGCAAGCAAACCTGCAAAAATCGTTACCGACATATACATAGCAATTTCTTCGGCATTAAATCCTGACTGGCTGGCAAAAGTCGGGGCAAGTCCATAAAAACTACCATTAATCACTCCGGCAAAACAGACCGCCGTGAGAGACTGAGGCACTTTTTTGAAGTAGGTAAACAGACTTACTTGAATAGGCTTAAGTGGCTTAGGGTGGATCCGCCTCGTCGTTGAAATAGGGATAATTCCAAAGGATAAGGCAACAACAATTAAAAACAGCGGCGCATAGCCAAGCTCAGGAAAATTAGAAAGCGCAAATTGCCCTGTTACCATACCGAGGTAGGAGGTGAGCATGTAAAAAGAAAATACTCGTCCCCGCTGCTCAGGCGCTGCTTGTTCATTTAGCCAGCTTTCGAGCACCATAAAGTTACACATCATGCCAAGACCCACCACAAGTCGTAGTCCAAGCCAAAGATAGATATTGTCACTCACCCCATGTATTGCTACGCAGGCAGTCACTGCCGCTGTGCTTGCCGCAAACGCGCGAATATGTCCAACTGATTTGATCAGGTGATAGCCTAATTTGGCACCGAGCAACAAACCTAAGTAATAAAACGAGGTAAGCAAGCCAATCCAAAACGTACTGACGCCGTGCTGGCCTAAATAAAGCGCTAAGTAAGTAGTCAGCAGGCCTGTCCCACCGACTAAGAATAGATTTGTTAAATAAAGCGATGGAAAAGATTTCATATCGACCTTGGGACTCATTATGGATTTGCGTGTAACGCTATAATAGTAGGGGACAAATAGTTTATTTCCAAGCAATCTTTGGTGTTTGGCTTAGGTTCTACCTAGTACATTTTTGTTCAGGTTTTCAGCTTGTTGCTGGGGTATCTGATAAGGCGTTGAATAACGAGAGTGAACCTTCTTTAGGGCTAGCATTTAAAAATAACTGTGCTCAAAAACCAAAGTAACGAGTGCATAGGCGGAGAAAATGTATGAGTTAAAGCTCTTTTAACTAATTGAAATAGAAAGTTACTTTTTTATATTTACTCCAATTAACTAGCAGGACGCATAAACTGAGCTAGTGCGGTAGATTCATTGCTCAAGTTTATAAAGGAGTAACAGAATGCGTTTCAATTTTTCGCAGCGAGCAATTTATATTCAGGTCTTTCTAGCATATCTTGGAGCTATTTTAGTACAGCGACTAGGGTGGGAGTTAGCAGGATGGTTTAGTGGATCTCCACATTGGCGTAACTTTACTGAGAATTTACTCGGTGTAGTGTTTGTCATTTTGATTGCTAGATACTTAAAAGTCTGGGAAAAAATATATTGGTTAACCGTAGATGCCAAACAATACTGGTATCTTTTTGTATTGCCACTGGCATACGTATCAATCAATATTTCTCAGTGGTACCCGCATTCGTTTTCGGAAATTGCTATTGGTAGTATCTCAACCCTTTTCACTGGAATTTTAGAAGAGGTGTTATGCCGAGGTATTGTAGTGTACATATTACTTTGCTGTTATGTCAGTGGTGGCGCTCGGCGTCCAGTGTTGAAAGTTGCATTCTTCTCTGCGCTTTCGTTTGGTATAGTTCATTTGGTGAACGTGTTTGAAAAACCGGATTCAATTGGTGTAATAATTGGACAGGTTATTTATGCGACCTTTATTGGTATGGGGTTTGCGGCATGTTACCTAAGAACTAGAAGCTTAATTCCGCTTATTGTTATACATATACTCATTAATTGGTTTAGCTTTATGGGTCATGATCCTACGAAGGCTGAAGCTGCCTCTTTTATTGCCACCGTTCCTGCTATCATTGTGTGTTTTCCGCTGTTTGTTTACGGCGTGATGATCCTTTATAAATCGGAAGAAGCGGTGCTCAAGCGTTGGTTAGTGAATAAGGAAGTAAATTGATAGATTGGAAGACCTTGCCGCTATTTATTGCCAGTATTTTATACATACTACTTGCTGTGCGACTAATGCGATTGAGGTATGCTCAGCTTGATGATGAGCATACCTCGGGTCACCTGATTGGACTGTTTGTTGTTTTGGCTACTTTGTTGGCGGATGAGTTTTTTGTTCAAAACAGACTTTTGACGGAAGGTCAGGGTTATTGGGCGTTACTTATTACCAGCCTAAACCTAGTACTCGGGCCTTTGACCTATTTATATGCATCGGCACTATGTAAACGTTTTAGTTGGAGTAAAGTGGTACTGCACTTAAGTCCGATTATGATGTTTTTCATACTGAGTATTTGCGCTCAAAAGATATATCCAGAATTACAGCAAAATAGGTTGTTTCTCACTTTTTTTAGTTTACTTTTTTTGGGAAGCTTATTGCCATATCTCATGTTTACGTTTGCACTATTGAAGGAATATCTCGACTCTATTAAGGCACACTTCTCAAACGTGCAACGTCATGATGTTAGCTGGTTTAAGTGGTGGCTCTACTTAATTACGGCGATGGCGATTTTAGTCTGTACATCGCCATTTATGCCTCAGCTCTTTTGGCTTGATACACATTGGCTGTTGTTTATTTTTGCTCTGTTACTAAGCACCAAAGTTGATTTTATTGCTCCTTCTGCAATTGCCCCTTTAGATACTCAAGTGACGGTAGAAAAGGAGGCGTTAAAGGGCATTGAGAAGGTATTTACTAAAATAGATAGCGAAGTTAAGAAGCAGAAATTGTATCTGCGCAACGGTTTAACGCTTAACGAGTTAGCCAATACGTGTGTGATGACTACCCACGAAGTGTCTCAAGCGATAAACCTGATCTATCATTCAAACTTTTATGATTATATGAACAACCTTAGGGTAGAAGAGTCAAAGCGTTTATTACTGCGATCACCAGCCCAACAAGTTACAACAATAGCTTATGAATCAGGGTTTAACTCTAAATCTTGTTTCTATAATATTTTTAAGCAGCGAGTGGGTTGCACGCCTACAGAGTACCGTAAAAAGTCGGTATTGAATTAGCTTAAGATGACAGGCTAGTTTGCAAATTTCAAGAGCTGTGCTTGATTGGCATTTCTACATTTTGCCAGCCTGCCGGGCTGAGTGGACTGTTGTAAAAGCCAGCTTGAAAATGAACACTTCCTTGTGTTCATAAACAATAGTGATATTTATGTGGCTTAGTATCAGTCCTGTTCGAGGAATAATACCAATTGAAGTAATACTCCAATACTTAAAATAGCTGGTATAAAAAATCACACAATCAGGGCATCTCACCCTGAGCAGTTGGTATTAATTCCCCTGATTCATCTGCGTTAATTTATCACCAATGGGTTGAGAGAAGTTATAGCCATCGTATTTGTCCCAGTTAATCGACCATGTCATCACGCCACCAAAGTTCGGATAAGTCTTGCTTGGTTGGATAGTGCCACATCCTGTACCTTTGGTTAAACAATCTAAGGCATTGATGATATTGCCGATAGGCGCTTGACCTGAATTTGCCGACTGTGGACCAGAAGGTAGACCGATGGCTACTTGGTCATCCCTAAGTGGTGCAAAGCGGGTGCCATCAGCAAGATCAAATCCCTCAATCAACATTTTTGCATGGGCAACCATCATGTTCACTGAGCCCTCAGGGGCGCTTCCCGGTTCGTATGGGTTAGGTAGGCCGCCATTGTTGTATAGCTGTACGTGAAGTAAATCTAATGTATCGCGTAGCTCGTTTATAAGTGGAATATAAGCGCCCCAAATACCTGAATAGGCAATCATGCCACCATGTACATAGGGATGTTCAGGGGCCATGGTAAGTACCATATTGCCACCAATATTTTGTTCAATTTGCTTTAATGCTCTTGGCAGCCGAGCTTGGATCTGAGAGCCATGCACAAGGTTCGAGCCACTCTCTAAGTCGATATCAAGCCCGTCAAATCCCCATTGTTGAATAATATCGGTGAGGCTACTGACAAATGCCGCTTCATCGGCATCCGTATTGAGGGTAATTGTGCCTTCTGCACCACCAAGGCTTAGCACAAAAACTTTACCTTGCGCTTGTAGTGCCTGCATGTCGGATTTGAATTTTACCGGATCGATAGGCGGGCAGTTAGAGCGAATGTCTTTTTCAAATGGTGTGAAGTGCACTGTACCATTCGAGTTTCTATCATTTTCAGCAAAGGCAATATCTATGATGTCCCAAGCAGTAGACATCTGATCAAGTGGAATAGGGCAACCAGCCGGATTGACAAAGTTATGCCAATAGCCAATCAGTTTGTGCTTTTTACCTATGGGTTTGTCGATGACTTGAACAGTCACGCCGCTACTGGACAGCTGATCATTATTGTCGTTGATGGCCGTGGCATAAAGTGTTTTTGTGCCGATTGAGGCCGGTGCATAACTATATTCGTAGGGTGGCGTTGTGTCTGTATTGAGTAACACGCCATCAGCATAAAACTGTACTTGAGTGATTTGTCCAACAAAAGAGGATGCTTGTGCAATCAATTGAGTGGAATTACCCAAGGTAATTTGGCTGCCGCTAGTGGGGGCAAGTAAATCAACGGCAATCGGTTTATCTGTCACATTCACTGTAATTGTTTGCTCGCTTTGATTACTTTCGTTATCGACGGCAATGGCTTTTAAGCTCACAGGATTGAGGGCTGTCGGTGTCCAGCTGTGACTAAGCGTTTCCTGATTGGCTGTGGCGAGGAGTGTGTTGTCGGCATAGAGTGACAGCGTAGCAATGCTGCCGTCTGTATCTTGAGCTCTGACAGAGATAGTGGTGGGCGTATTGACCAAAACAGTACCGTTATTGGACGGGCGTTCGAACGTTACGGTTGGCGCGATTGCGCAGATCCCTAAATCGCTCCATGCATCGGTCCAATACTGGCCTGCGCCTGGCTCGTATGCCCATTGCGCGTTTGAGCTACACCAACCTGCAATATCACAGCGATATTTATGATTATTATGAGCGACCAGTTCACCAGCCTGGTAATTTTGTCCAGCGCGGTATGATCTAAGGCCTAGGCAGCCACCTCCCACTTTTGTTAGCACATCGATGGCAAGGTTTGCCTCACTTACCAAGCCTTGATTGTCTATCGCTTTTACATTTAGTTGGTTTACGCCAACTTGCTCCGCTTGGAATTGGAACTCAAAAGGAGAGGTTGTTAGGTCCGCGACAAGCTGATTGTTCACGCTAATTTCCACTCTCGCAATAGTACCGTCGCTATCTTCAGCTGTGATGCTGATCCCTACCATATCGCCTTGATAGAACTGCTGACCGCTGGCTGGCGCTACAATGGATACGTTCGGTGGTAAATTTCCTCCGCCCGGTTTTACTGTGATCCGTGCTGATTGCGAACTTCCGGTTAGCCCTTGGGCATCGGTGGCAATTGCACTGATATCGTATTCGCCAAGTACTGCGTTCCAAGTGGTTTGAAATGGCGCGGTAGTGTCCGTAGCGATAACCTGCCCATTTACTAAGAATTCGACATAAGCCAGGTCACCATCGACATCATTGGCATTAGCGGAAAAAACAGCGCTGTCATTTTCGCCCAGCACAGCGCCATTATTTGGGCTGGTGAGTACGACACTCGGCGCTTGACCTGACCCCGTTGCACAAGTCCCCAATGACCGCCAGACATCATAAGGACCGGAGTGGCCTGCTGGATTGTCGTTCTGACTATACCACTTTGCTTCATATGCTTGGTTTTGGGACTGTGTGATATCCCCTTGTCTGTAGACTTGTTGTTCAGACCAAGGGCTTAAATTACTACAGTCGTAGGCGTTTGCTTGGCCTGCGAGGATGAGAGCACCACTCGTCCAAGCCAATCGTAATATAGAAGTTGGTTTCATACTGATCCCTTACATGTTGTTGTGTGTTTTATGAACAAAACCAAATTAGCATATAGGTAAATAATTCGTTAATCAACACTCGAGTTATGAGTAAATCTCATCGCTGCAATAACCTGAGCATCGCAATTTTAATTCGCATATTTCAAATAATCGGCTAGGTTTAGAGGGAATTTAACGGACTTTATAGGATCCATATCATGGCGACTTCTTCAATTCCCTCCGGTTATCATTCACTCACGCCTTACCTCATTGTGGCTGGTGCAGCAAAAGCTATCGAATTTTACCGAGCTGCTTTTGGCGCTAGCGTAAAGCTTCAGTTACCTATGCCAGATGGAGGAATAGCACATGCGGAGCTGCTGATTGGTAACTCTTATGTGATGCTTTCAGATATGTGCCCTGATATGCACTTTAAAGATCCCAGTGAGCTTGGTGGTACGCCCGTTAGCTTGATGTTGTATGTTGACGATGTGGACACTGTGTTTGCGGGGGCAATTGAATTGGGGGCACAGCAAGTCACGCCCGTTTGTGATCAGTTTTATGGTGATAGGGCGGGAACGCTACGAGACCCATTTGGTCATGTCTGGACGATTGGCACGCATAAAGAAGATCTCACAGAAACCGAGTTACTCGCGCGTATGGCTGATTTTATGGATAAGCAACAAGATGCCTAGTTGAGGTAAGCTTATCTCATTAGATTGCAGATTTATTAATTTTTTGTTTGTTTTTGATGGTGCGTTTCTTTGAGGTGCTTGGTTAGAAGTTATTATTTAACATGTGGTTAAGTGTTGTATTTGTGGTGAGTGAATTTTAAAGTTGATTTTATTGTTAATAATGTTGAATTTTTTATTTTTTCATGGCAGCTTAAGAATTAGTGATAAATTTTGATCACTAAACGACTATTTCAAGGAAATGATAATGAAATTAAAATTAAAAAAATCAGCGTTGAAGCAACTAGATAAAAACCAAAACCTACCTTTACAGCAAACCCCTCAAGTAGCTGGCGGTGCTGAGCCAAATACCAGAATCCCATGCCGTTTAACGGAAACGTTGACTGGTACGGATTATGGTCAGTGCCGTTGTTAGTATAGTCGAGCAGTGTTTTAGGTTAGCCTGATGAGGTGGAGAATCTACTTGTTGGACTATCAACCTTAAACAACATAATTTATAAATTAAGATTAACTCAAGGATAATAAGATGAAATTGAAATTTAAAAAAACAGCATTAAAACAATTAGATAAACAACAAAGCTTGCCTCAAGAGCAAACACCAAACATCGCTGGTGGTGCGACAGGTATTCGTTGCCGTCCGCCTTTGACGGAAACTGGTAACCAATACTGGCAGTGTGAGTGTTAAGGTTAGTGATAAATTAACTTGCATAAGCTCACAGTAAAGTGAGCTTTTTTATTTCCGAAAGTTACCAGTTTATTTTATTTTCATATAATTCAATGATTTACGTATTTTGTAACGCCTCAATAAGTTAAGCGGTTTACGCTTTAATCCAGCAGCAATTACGGTCTCTGTTGCAGCGAGTATGCGCTCGGCGCTTTTACCATCGCGGTAAGGGTGCACTTGCTGAATATATTGCTCAATACGTTCACTTTGTGCGTCGGAGAGGTTGAGTGCTTGTTCAACCGCTGCAGATAATTGGCCTGCGTCGGTAATATTGATTAAGGCATCTTGAGGTTGGTGATTATTAAAAGTGATAACCGGTTTACCAATTAATAGTGACTCATCAACGGCGCTAGAGGTATCAGAAATCACCACATCGGCTTGCTGAATGAGTGGAATAAGATTGTCATTTCCGGCGATTTCAAAGTCGCTGATGGTTTCAAGTTCTATGTACATCTGTTGCCACTGCTGTTTCGTCTTAGGATGAAACTTAAGTTGGACTTTGTATTTTCCTGACTCTGCGAGCTGTTTGATTTGTGCATGTAATGCTTCAAGCGACGTGAGATTGGGTGAAAAAGTGGGAGCGTACAGTATGACTGGCTTTTCATTCTCTTGTTTGGTGTAATCAAAATAAGGATCGAGTTTTGGCCAGCCAGTTTCAATCACCGAGAAATAACCATGTTTTTGTGCAAGTTGGTTAAATGGCGCAGTGGTAATTGGGCCGTGAGTACAATACAAATCGAAGAAACCGCGGATCCCAAAGTGACCTTTCTTTTTATATTCCAATCCGTGAAATACTTGCACTTTGGCGCCTGGAAAAAAGTCAGGAACAACGTTTCCAGGTACAAATACTGCTCTGGGGTTAAACGCCTTGACGTCCTCTACGCTCAGTAACTCTGATTCGTCTGGTGCAAGTGAACTTGAGTTTACATCTTTACCTTTTAAAAACCATTTCACCACATCACCGTTTGCACGGATAGCATTTTGGAGAGGTCTTAGAATGGCAAAGCTATATGGCTGCTCAATGTAGAAAAGATAATGTTTAGGCATTGAAAGTCACTTATAAAATCAGAGTTTATGGCCAGCACTTGAATGGCGCAGCTAGGGCCAGAGCGATATTAAGCAAATAATACCGCTTTTACCGCATCAATACCAAACATCCGTTACTTGGCTGTACTGTTGCTGATACGTGAATGCACCTCAGTGGCTTGAGCCATCATGTTATCCATTAAGGTTTGTACTGATTCGATTTCTCGAATTAAGCCTTGAGATTGACCAATAAATTGCACGCCATGGTCTAAATCTCCGTGGATTGTGGCGGCTTCAAGCTTTTCGGTGGCGGCACCAAAGAGTGACAGCATCTTAATTTTATCGAATTGAGATAACAGTCCTAGTAGTAGCTTCCATAAGGGCATGTCGACCATTTTTGCGGCCTTGAATGATTTTATGATGGCCATGAAAAAGTTCATCGGGCGGCGCGTTGCCTTTTCAGCCATGGGGGTTTTCATTACTCGAGCATAAAGACCATCGAAGTTTTTGGAATAAATCGTCTGTTCAACGTCTTTTTCCACAACGGTATTTTTGACATGTTGATGCAAAGGGCTTTCTTTAGATGTTGCAAAACGAGAGCCCATCGCAACGCCCTCTGCGCCAAGCGCTAGCGCGGCGATAAGTCCTCGACCATCGGCAAATCCCCCTGCGGCAATTACAGGTATATTGACGATATCGACTATGCTCGGTACTAAACACAGTGAAGTCACTTCACCACCATGGGCTGCGGCCTCATGACCTGTAACTAATAGCGCATCAACGCCAGATTTTTGTGCTGCTAATGCATGCTTTTGCGTCACCACTGTGGCAATGACTTTTCCGCCGTAGGCTTTAGCTGCTTGTACTAGCCAATCGCCTTTTCCTAAAGAAAAATTGATAACAGGCACTTGCTCTTCTAATGCGACTTTGGCATTTTCTTTGGCGCCTGGCATCATTAACGTCACACCAATACCAAAAGGCTTATCGGTGAGTGCACGAATTTTTCGTATTGCTTGACGTGTCTCGTCCTGACTGAGCGGGCCCGTGGCTAAAATACCTAAGCCACCAGCATTGCTCACTGCCGCAACAAGCTCAGGGACAGAAATCCAGCTCATGCCGGGTAATATAATAGGCTTTTCGATGCCAAATAATTCGGTGATAGCAGTTTTCATCATTGTTATTCTACTGGTCAGATGTGTTTATGAGCATAGCTGGAATTTTGCTTGAAGTGAATACTGGTTGTAAGATACCTGTTTAGAAAGAGGAGCTAAGATGAACGTAGTTATATTATTAGTGAGTTTAGTCATCGCATTGGTTGTCTTGATACCGTTATTGGAAAAGTATCAGCAGCGCTTAGGGCTAGATAAAATGCAAAAGTATGCCAAATATGTACTGCCTTTATTAATGGTGACGCTGATCATTAAACTTATCTACGTTTTGGTAGTCGGGTAACAAGCGCCGAGCTATTTTTTGCGGCGCTTACCATTTTGTAACTTCAACCATCCTGGTTTTTGCGAACGATTTAATTCACTTAAAATAAGGGTTGCCTTTTCTATTGTGATCCTAAAGTCGGCGATATCTTTGTATACCTGAACTGCTATTTTCTTTCTTTTTACCGCCGCGCCGGCATCTAAAAATGACTCGACCAATTTATTCAAAAAGCGTGTTAGCGGCGAGCGAGCTCGGGTATTATCTTTACTTCCTAAGCGTTGTATTTGTTGCTCTAGTTTGCGCTTTATTTGCGTTAATTCGGCTTGGCTAAATTCGCTTTGGGCATTGGGCAACGCTTCGAACAAGTCGAGCTTGTCAGCTAAGTATTGGCATTCAATCGCGCTGAGTTCCTCTTGTTGTAAAATTCTACTTAAGCCATTTCTAAACTCAGTTTGTGTCACGCTGCGGTGGCTCAGGCGCTCGCAATGCTGATTAAACAACTGCCACTTTTGCCACATGTAAACATAGCCCAGTCCCGCGCCTTTGATATTTTGCATGCCGACGATAATTTGGTGTTCATTTGGCAGTGCTTGTTTTGCAATGATTTGGTTTAAAGCATCAGGCTTGATGTCGCTATCATGCACTAACGTACATTTGAGAGAGGCAAGTTGCTCTGCAAGCGCTGCTGTTTGCGAAAGCCTAGTGCTCAGGTCTTCAACTTCCAAAAGCGACTGGGCAATTGTCCACGCTTTAAAACGCTTTAGAGTAGGGTGATGTGTGTTGTCCTCATTATTAAGTTGCGACTGCAGCGAGTCGAGGCTTGAAAACGCAGACTCAGGTAGCTTGTCTGTCGTAGTATTTAATGATGCGATCAGCGCATCTCGCGATAATGTGAGCCTAAGGCGCGTGAGTAAATCGCGCAGTGCGTTGTGGTCGTTATTGCTGAAAATACTGTGTAAGAGATTTTCCAGTGCAACCATAAAGTACTTAAAGAAGCCATCGATATTGGTGCCGATCACCACAATGGCATCAAAATGCAGATCATTGGCCAGAATGTTCGCAAATACTTGCGAGCGCGCTACACGGTCGTTACGATTATTAATTAATGCAACAATTTGCGCCTGCTTTCCCTGTTCGACGATGTTTAAGCGTTTCCAATTTTCTATCGTTGCTAGGCGTTCGTTGGCAGACATGCTGTTGATAAAGCTTTGACTGATTGCACCAATCTTTGCAGTCGTAAACTGCTGAAGCACGCCAACATCGGGAATAACCCTAGAAGCCGTTTCTTTGAACACATAGTCTTTATTGATGCCAATATATTGCGCCATTTTGCAGACTAAGGCGATGTTATCCGGATGCTCAACATAGGGATATTTTGCGAGAATGTCAGGCGTTATTTGATACCCATCACCCCAATGAATCTGAATGAGTGACGTGTTTTTTTGCTCCGCCGCCAAGTTGAGTACTGAAGCCATATTCTGCTCGGCGGTGAACACTTGGGTGTTGTAACCCAAAAAGGCAGACATCTCTTTTGCTACATCCAAGCCTGTTGGGCCTAAAATATCTTCATGATCTGGGTAGGCATTAGTAATGGTGGCGAAGTTATCTTTCATCCAGCGCACTAGAATTTTTACATATCTCGGAGTCAGGCCCATACATTCCCACAGGAAAACGTCCGCTTTTACCTGCTTTGCAAAATGTAGCACATCAGCTTGCTCCCAAATACTCGCTTTGTCGAAAGGCCGAAATAGTGGGATCTCATATTGCTCACCAGAAATTTTTGAATAGATAAGCATTGCTTCACAGCCCGTGGTCTTGCTCACGACTCTCAGCGCCAAACTGCTAAATAAGGCCGACTTCAGCCTCTCGGTTCCTGATTTTCCTCGTGTTCCCCAGCCGCCAATGGACACCGGAATGTGTTTTCGATTTTGTTTTATTCTTTTACTGACATAAATATGCCGAGTCCAAAAGTAGCTAATAAATGCAAGCACAAAGAAAACCAGCTGCGAAATACTATTTTGATAAATGGCATCGACGTATTCTTTAAAACTGCTCCAAATGGTGAGTAGCGCAGAGGTGACACCAGAGCGAGTATAAAGTTGCTGAATGTCTTTCGCGACAGGAAATGGCGTTTTTGCGATGTCGCCATAGGCACTAAAGTGTAGAGAAAACCCCAGCGTGTTAAGTGCATCCAAATACTTACCTTGCTCAAGTTCGTTGCCCTTTCGTAAGCGGTCTAGCTCTGCAAACTGCCATGTTATGGTCCAGTACGCCTTAAGGCGTCGCCACAAAGTCGATGGCGGAGTAACGGCTAAAATACCATCCGGCGTATAGGTTTTGGCGTCTTCTTTACTGTGGTCATTGGTCAGTACACTTAGCAAAAAGTCGAGTAATGGTAGATGTGGTCGACTCGTTTGTTCGGCGATATTAAAGAGCAATTCCCCTGGCACTTTTGTTTCGCTAATTTCAGCGGTAGTGCAGCTAGGGACGTGGATCGATACGCTGGGCTTTTTCGCTTTGGTATGGGAATAGCTTTGACGTTTATCGGTACTTGGTTGTCTTATTTCGTGTATTACTCGCCATAATCTTCTTGCTTGACGATATCCTTGTTGGATACGCCAGCCAGCTTTTGTTTTTGAGGCATTAAGACTTTGACCGCGCTGTGCAATATAAGAAAGTGAGCGGCCCAGTTCATCACGAGACCAAGTTGCCAGTGCGTCACTTTGTTCGTTGGCTTCAAGAGAAGCGTTGAGCTGCGCGATGATGGCTTGATGATAGAAGCTACCTAGCTGTTCCCTGGCTCTGGTGATATAACGGCAAACGGCGATGTTTGTTTCGTTCGATAAGCAGTCATTTAAGGTATCAATAAACCGTTTGAAGCAGAGTTCGGCTTGATTTGATTCAAGTTGCATATTCAGCATAATACGTGCGCTTTGCTCAAGCGCTAAGCGCTTGAGCTGCATACTAAAGTCGCCTGTTAGCACACGTTGCCACAGTAAAAATGCAAAGTCCTGCTGGCAAAAGCGGTCTGCGGATAACTGTTTTATCAAGGTGAAAAGTACGGCATTTTCACTTTCTTGCTCAAACCGTTTGGCGATTAACTCTTGTGCAAAGGATGTGGGATAAAACTCGACAAACTCTAGCGTAACCTGGCGCACTCTGGGCAAGGTGTGCTCGCTGAGTGCGCAAAGCATATTGAGATCTTTTTCTGTAAGCTTTGGCTGGCTGACAATAATTTTAGGAAAGATACTCAAAATATAGAGTACTTCGGCATCAACTTGCTGACTATTTTCAATGTCGTTCGCTTCTTCAAGCAAAGCCCACATGTAGGCACGAATAAAGGTGGGGCGTTGATGTATTAAGATCTCTAAAATATCGACGGTGGCCTGATAGGGCATATTGTCAGACTCAAGCAACTCAATAAGTTTGGCGATAAGCTCTGCGTCTAATTCCGAGTCAACCTCATAGTTGTTCAAGGTTGCGACCATATTCACCAATGCGCGGATCAAGCCATGACGAATATGTTGATTTTGGCTATGGGCGAGTAAGTTTAAGCAAAATGGCTGCAAATCCAAACGTTGCCAAGCATTTTCTAGAGTATCGTGATGAGCACGTAAATATCGGTTAGTTAGGGCGCCAAGTTTGGCAATTAAAAACTTAATTTGCTGTTCTATCGTGGCAACTTGATGTTGATATCGAGCAACTACAGCGCCTTCGTCAAACCATCGTGAAAATGCTTTTTTATCTTGTTCTAACGCGACTTTAGTGGTGCCAAGTTCTTGAGCATAGGCGATAATATGTAGCTCTTTTTCGCTGGCAAATTCAGACTTAGCGATACGCTGTACAAATCCGGTGTGGGATACCTCGAGCAGCAAAATTTGCTCATGTAGGGTCTCAATTTTATGCCGCAAAAAGGCGATAGATTGAAGTACCAGCCAGTCGGTTTCATCCTCGTTTTCAGGGCGATTGTAAATGAGTTCCCATGCGCACAATTCGTCGATCAACGCACTGTATTTATGTTGATACAAGTTCAGCCAAAACTTTTCCGTTTCGGCAAAAAATAGGGCTTCTAATTGACTCTTTAAGGCTTTAGCGCTCATGTAAATCTTGCTCTAATAAGTGACTTAGCTGTAACGATTCAAAAATAATTTCGTCGTGAGCATAGGGGGCAAAACCGGTTTGCTGTAAATTGCCTAAACGTACTTGTAGCCCAATCTGATGGGTATTGTTAAACCAGTCTTGAGTCCAAGTAACGCCTAACCAACCAGCTGTGTTATGACTAAAGTCAAAACCCGTTTGCCAACCCAATTGAGTTAAGTATTGCCATGTTGGATTAGGGCGGTTTTGATCGGCAAATACATAGCTTGATGTTAATCCGGCGTGGAAAATATGGCCTTGATAAAATTGATACCAATCAAATGAAAACAGTGCATTGTCGAGCGTTTGCCAATCTTGATTTGACGTCAGTGTAACGCCGGAGCTGAAGTAACTATCAACCCAAGGCTGATAGCGCAGTCCAGCATGCGCTTGCCAGCCGTGCTTATGATTATTACGGTAAAAGGTGTACATATCAGGGCCAATTTGCTCATCTGCAATAAATTCGTCCTTGCTGATACTGGTGTAAGTGTAAAAAGGCTGCCACCACCAAATGCTTCTAAAACCGCTGTTATAACGGTGAATTTGGCCAAACTTTGCCGAAATACTAGAGCTTAAATGGGTTTCACTGATAGCCGTTGCATCCTGCCAACGATTACGCACCCTCGCTTCTGCAAACCAGTTCGACTGCTGCGAGAGCCAATCATATTGACCATTGATAGAGAAGGTGTCTTGGTGATGATTATCCATCGTATAGAAAGTATCGATGCGGTACCAGTTATTCTCATCCTTCACTCTCAACGATAAACCTAAATCGAGTGTGGTACGGCTGGGGCTAGGCTCCGTTGTCTGTACAATGTCGTCGCTATCAATATTCAAAAATCCTTCGACGCCAGTGCGACTTTCATCAGTTTCAATACGAGCTTGCTGAAATTTGGGCTCAGCATTTGTTGGTGTTAACTGTTGTTTGGCTTTTAAGAACATTGGCACTTCAGGTACTAGGTTAACGCGATGCAATGTTGGACTTAACGCCCAGATAGACATGCGTGCTAACGTTTGCTGTTGTTGGCCAGTTAGTGAGACTTGTCCTGCCGGGTGAAAATAGGTGGCTTCATTTCTAATACCATCGGCAAAGGTTTCAATTTTAATCAGACTATCTCTAGTTAATTTCGCCGTGATTGGGGTTGTTTCATCAGAGCGATAAAAAATCTGTCTAGTATCCAATGGGATATCATGCCATTGACCTTGGCCAAAGTATTGCGGACGTACGCTAACGCTTTGCCCCGATAAAGGGTTGAGCCAACGCAATTGCAATAGTCCTTGTCGCGTCTCAACTTGTTTAATGCCGTAATAGAGCGGTTGCGTTGGCTGCAGCGAGATCACATCACCTTGACTTGGCCCCACCAGCTCTACATTAGCAGGCGGTGCCACGATTTGCTTGGCAGCAGAGTAGGCAAACTTTACTCTTACTTGAACTTGTTGATACTCAGAAAAATCAATAGTCAGTATTTCGTTTGCTCTGAGTGGCAGGCCTGACGGCTGATTTTCTGTGAGGTGTGCGGTGATCTGGTCACCAACGCTTTGCGCCGCAAGCGTATCAACTTTTACCTTTTGTGTGCCCACATAACTCGTGTATTGTTCCGCAGCAAGCCATTGACCATAGCGCATCAAGCGGGCATATAAATCGGTTAAAACGGCATCATCCGATAAACTGGGGTGCAGACGTTGAAGGACCCTGTTGTAGCTTTCGTTAGACAATGTTTGCTGACTCAATTGATACAAGGCATTTATCGCAATTTCTTTAGCACTGAGCTCATCTGCTATGTTCGCATCAGTGCTACTAACCAAGTGCGCAGACTTATCTGCAAAAGCCGGAGTGTTAGCGGTTTCTGGTTGCACCCGGATCTCTACAAACAACTCATTACTACTGAAAAGTGTGAGGCTTTCATTTGCCGCTAATTGAATATATTGCTGCGATGCAACAGATAATCGAGTCGCTTGTGGCTGCAATTGCAAGTTTGCTGCAATATCACTAAATATGGGTAAAATCCGGGTTTTAGCGTTGTGTTCATATAGCAGCCATTGAGTATTTTTGTATTCTTGTCCTTGGTACGCAGCACGTGCACTTAGCTTGACCGTCAAAGGCGTTTTAGCAACCAGTTTGATGGGTTTACCTGAACCTAGCGGGTACAGCTCAGTTTGATTATCCAGTGATTCCACGGCTTGAAGGCCATAGTGATTAAGGCTGTATTGAGGCTGGGTCAGTTCGTTTGTTTGAATTGCCGCGACTTGTTCGGCCTGTTTTGGTGTTAATGCCATTTGCTGGCTTGTCCACAGCGCTTCTTGCTGAAGCCCAGAGTCAAGCAGGTACGTCAACAGGATATCATCGCATTGATATTGCGTGATATCAGTTTCGTGGGCAGCGCATAATAGGCTAGCTTGGATATATTCATTCTGTGCTAAATATCTCGCGAGTAGTTCATTGGCAGCGTACTCTCTTAAAGATTGAGCGGTGCTTTTTAGCAGTGATTTTAGTAATACCTCGGCGTTTCCACTGCGTTCTAGCTGAGTCAAAATAGTAATATTCAGTTGCCAAGCCATTAACGCAACTTGCTCACTATGCCCACTCAAATACGGCTTCAGTTTCGCAAGTGCCATGAGTGGTTTGGTCTTTGCTACGATTTGCAGCTCCGCAAGCACTTTGGTGGCGGTAAACTGGCCGTGGCTGTCTGTCTTAACACTTAGTTCCGGTGCACTCAGCCCGCTAAGAGATAAATAGTAAGTGTCCGCTCGATTTTGTTTGCTTCTTGCCAGCAGACCTTGAACCAATGACCCTTGGCCTAGCGCTTCTTGCGTCATGGTTAAGAAGTCGGGAAATGGTTGTACGCGGTTTATTGCTACAGCGATATCAAGCGCTTGCTTAGCCCCTTCAATCATCACAACTTTGGATGCTGGATTCATGTGTAGGGTAAGTCTTTGAAAATGACTGCTAGGCGCAACAAGCAGCGTATGTTGGCCATGCTCGCTGGTGATGGTTAAGCGTTCTGGCGTTCTTGCTCGAACATACAAGGTAATTGCATTATCAATTCTCAGTATGTTCTCAAGATGATACTTCAGTGGCTGAGGCGATGTAATGTAATTGACTCGCTGAGCGCTTGAAGTGAGCAGCACTTGCCCAGCGGCGCTGCGGCTGCCCAGTGTTACTCCACTTATCGCAACATGATGAGAGAGCGGTTGAGGGGAGCTTGGCGTTAAAAAATACACCGTAGAGGCAATATCGTTAAGCATTTGCTTACGTTTGACCGCTAACGCCGTGTCAGAAGCGTTAAAAGTGAGTGGAGAAGTATCACCATTCATGTAAAGGGCGCTGAGCTGCTCGTTCAGCTGTTTATTCCAATACGGACTAAATAGCGACTCTTGCAGCTTTATTCCTGCATTATCGTCGTAAATACCACGGTGCATTTGTAGTAAGTTAAGGTAGGCAGGCACCGATGTTGTGATAGTGAGATAACTACCTTGCGGGACAGCAATATAATCTTGGTTAGACAAGCCGACTTTAGGCTCAAGGTACTCATCCGCTTGGATGTCTGATATTGCAATGGTGCTGATAACCTCACCGTTGACTTTAATTGTGACAGTACCATTTTGCGCAATCGCGTGTAGATCTTTTCGAACTTCTAGTTTGAGCTTTTTGGCGTGCTCAAAGAACAAGCTTGTCATTTGTGTAGGTTGTAGGTGAAACCAGCGCTCTGTATCTTGCGCTAATTGCAGTGTTTGGTCGTCAAGCCCTGGCAGTCTAAGTGCTCTTCGATACGGATCTCTGTGGCTATGCATGCTGCCTTGCCAAAGCGCGAGAGATTGAGCGTTATCACCGGTGTAAGCAACCTGAATTAAGCGGTTTTGTGCTATTGCACTCAGTTGGCAGCGGGATTGAATACATAACCAATCGGATGTTGGAATGGCACGTCGTAGTTCTGGGGTTTGCCCCGCAAAAAATTCGAATGTGTCGAGGGCACTTGGCGTTGTGACTAACCACGCGTGACTTGGCAAAAACAGCCACGCTTTTTGCTGCGGTGCAAAGTGCTTGTTAGCATTGGCTTGGATAAATTGCATACGTGACAGGTCAATCCATTGGGCAGCCGTCTGTATCCCTACCTCATTGGCTCGGGATATCGTTGCAAACAGCAGTAGTGTCATTATAAAAGTGATTGCACGCATTTAGTAAACTGCTCTAGTTGTTGATTGTTATTAATTAATTGCTTTCTTGTTTGATAGCTTAGCTCAATATGGATAAAGCTATATTCAGGAAGCGCAAGCTGATGCATGATATTTTGCGTCCCGCCAAGTTCTTGCACTTCTTGAGGGTAAATCAGCGCCCGATAACCTTGCTTAACAAGACAAGACTTCAACTTCCATAGTGTGTCGTCATTTGTTTTGCCTTGGCTTAAAATTATTTCGCTTAGTTTACCGCCGTCGGTTTTTCGCTTCTTCTGACTAAACCCATGTATTTGGAACACTTTTGCTATTGGGTGTAAAGATGTAAAAGCTATGATAGCTGACGCGTGAATATTGTGAGGTTGCTTGGCGTAATCATAGGTTTTACCAGTGTCATTGTTATCGTATCTGTGTTTTGTGTTGTTCAGTAACACTTGGCAACTGTGCTGGAAAATGTGCTCACCAATGGTCAGCGTATGTTTATCATGAAAGCGATGTGGAACAGACACCACGCAAGGCCGGTGCTTAGGCGCATACGTGACTTCGCCATGCGCTTCACTTTGAGGCTTTGGCGTCAATGTAAACTGCTCTGCTTGGTGCGTAAATTGCCAGCCATCAAGTGCTACAGGTTGCTTAAACCAGTGCGCCATTTTGCTACTGTCGGGAACCGCAGCGTTAACATTCAGTGACAAGCACAATGCCATGTAAAGTGCGTAGCGACTAAGGCGTTTCATCTTGCCACCAGTTTAATGTTGCATCAGGCTGTTCATGTTCCTCTAATACACTTATCCAAACATCATGTGAAAAGCGAAGCGTCATGGTTTTAGGCGATGTTAAGTCTTGAAACAGCGGCAAAGTAATACTTGGGTACTCGTACAGCTCTGCGTGATTAGGGTTAAAAAACATCCTCGTTTGTGCAGGGTTTAGGTGTAAGACAAAGTGTTTAGCTAAAATCGTGTATTCATCGCTTGGGGTGATGACCTTAGTGCTATCTAGGGCGGTTGCTACCGTGATTTCAGCTTGAGGTTCGGCACTAAACACTTTGACGACCAAAGCGTTAGGTTGCAAGTTATTCTCACTAACAGCAACGGTAAGTGGCGTTGTTTTTGCCACTTTGTACAGGCGGATCTTCCGCACGGTTCTTGGAAGCCCTTGATTGATGAAAAGTGCTTGGGTGTTCGCTAACTCCTCTATTTGTAAGCTGTTTAACGGAACTTCAAATAGTGTAGGTTTGCGCTTTTGCTTCACAATCACACTGCTTGGGTAGCTTGTTGCTTTACCGAGCTTATAGAGTGCAGATTTAGCTACCTGACGATATTCAAACTCCATTTGCGGTACTGAGTTATCAAAGTAAGCTTGCTCAATGGGCACCAACGCGATATCCGATACAGCTAAAAGCTGGTCTAAGTCTTTGGAGCGGTATTGAGGCAGCAACTCAGGTACTTCAGGTGGCGCTTCAAATAAGCGCACCGATGCTATCTGCTTTTGTGTGTGAAAGAGGTAATGGTTGTCGGCCTTTTGGCTAAACCATGCGTCAATACCTTGATAAATCGGACTTTCAGGGTCGCACACTGGGTCACAACGATGACTCAGGTAATTAAATGTTGGACTGCGGGCTTGCAGCTTCACCATCGCGTCTTCGGCTTCAATTTTAATTTGATTAACGTTATCTGGTATTGCCAAATAACGCTTCTCTGCGGTTGGTAAGGTTTGTCGCTCCGTGGTTTCAGTTATCAGTCTATCAAACAAAGCTTGCTCCGCCGTTGCGGTAAAAACATAGTCCTTGATCCGCTCATTGTTGCTATAGAGGCTCACAGAGAGAGTGCTGCCAATGGGCGCGCGCCACTCTAAAGCGATATCGCTTTTAGGAGAGACTTGATAGTAAGCCGGCGTTTGCGCGTTGAGCATATAATAGTAACTATGCAACGGGACTATAGGGTCGACGCCATTGCTAAATACCCGAATGCTGGTGGGGGCGCTTGCGCTAACGGTAACAAGGCCAGCAGGTAAGTTGCTTAGTTTAGCTTGCGCAGCGGATAGTACCTCAGGCGTTAGTGGCTTTGGCGCGTCGAGTTGGCGTAAATCGTGCCAAACAAAAGTGAGATTTGCATTCTCGGAATGGCTTAATAAATATTCCGTGTGTTCATAGACGCGAAAACTTGCGCTTAGCTGCTCAGAAATAAACAAACTATCTAAGTCTAGCTGGGTCGAGAAATCATGATTAAGCACATTGTAGGGCAGTGACTCGTATAACAAGTCAGCACGAAAGTCGATGTTAGGCACGCCCTGTGGCGCTAGCTTTTGCCAATCTAACATGACCGAATTGTATTTTTCTTCGTTGGTTAAGGCGTTTTCACCTATGGTGTGGTAATTCGTCATGCGTTCACGCCATTCGGTTGGCCTTTTCAGCCATGCTTTGGCGGGGTCGACAATACTGTTACTGGTTTGGGCATGGACGCGTACTACCACGCCTTTAAGCTGAGCATTTTCTGGTATTAGCTTTAACGTGATGGTTGCAGCCTGTTGTAACTCTTCACGATTTAAATAAAAGGATTGCCCAGACGCCACGGCCAACGCTTCACGGTTTTCAATGATCTGTTTTACTTGTTGCTGAAAGTCGTTCGAGGCGGCTTTAGCTGCATGGTGATAAGTACCGCGATAGATAATCGCTCCTTTTGCATCAAGTAACTGATATTCAATAGCATAGTTGACAGGCTGATCATCCAGTGGTTGCGATTCGAATATCCCATTGGACAACACCCGAACAGACATGGTCCGAGACGGAGAAAAGGAAAACTTCAGTGCACTGTCGGTTTTTAGCCAATGAACATTGGAGCGAATATTAAACAAGGTCGAGGTATTTGAAGGCTCCGCCGATTTTACCCACACAAATAAAGTGACGGCGAACCAAACAAAAAGTAGCAGCAAAGCCGTAAAAATAGCAAATCGTAATATCTGCTTAATCCAGTACATAACGCCCCTCATGAACCGCTTTTGCATAAGTGGCTAAATCAATAATGCGATTTCTTCTTGGTAAGTATAGCGCGAGCAGTGCGTTGTCACGGGTAAACATTAATCCCAGCTCACCATTTCTATGCGTGCTAAAGGCGCTTATTTTACACTGGCTTTCAAATTGACAAAGTGCTTGGAGCACCGGTAAATGTTGGGTGGTGGCATAACGCCCAGTGGCCACATTAAGTGCGTCAATAAATTGCGCACTGGCCTCATGCCAATCATTTGGAGAGAGGGCAAGCAAGTCGATTATTTTGAGCCTAGGTGTGTGTGCAACGGCTAAAAGGCGTTGCAATAAAGCATCGTTGGTAATGGCAAAGTGCGATTTAAAATCTGATGCCAACCACAGTGCTGCTAACTCACTTTTTGGCGCGAACAGCTGATATCCCGACTGCGGTGTGGTACCGAGTTCTAAGCCTCTTGTTGCTTGTTGTCCTGAAACGGTTTGGGTATTAACACCAAGATCAGCTAGCACCCTTTGTAGTGTAGCAATGGTGTCATTATGAATAGGGTTAGGCGTTGTAAATTGGTACGCAAGCGCTGAAGGTCTGATGCTTGCAGGCGCGCTATGACTGCGGATCTGTAAATTAAGTAAGGGGTTGTCATAAAAGTAGCGCTGTGCACTTTGATACACCACATTAAATAATGACCGCACGTTGTCGGCTGCCATTACATTTGCATCTATGCTGGTATACGGATGAGCACCAGCGATTGCCAGTAACTTTGCATGGGTGGCCGTAAACAACTGCCCAGAGAACTCCAGCGTGTTACTTTCAAAGAGTGGTCTAGGCACCGCAATGGTGAGGGATGGTTTAGCCAGCAAGGCAATAAAGTACACCCCTTGACCCAAATCATAGGCAGATTTGGTATCTAAAGGAGAAATTGCAACGAATTGCCCTTGGTTATTTTCAACTAAAGTTAATTGATACTGTAATAGGTTTGCTACGCGATTTATCTGGCTCAACCTTACCTCAAGCGTTTCCGGCGTTGTTACTATCTCGAGGTTTTGGGTGATGGCAAATAGCGGCCTTAACACTTCATATTCCCACAATGCAGCACTGGTATCGCTCAGTGCACTAAATGCACCGCTGCCTTTGGCGCTAATGTGACTTGAAAATGCTTCAATAAGTGCCTGTATGCTCTCATCGCTTGTGCTTATTTTATCTATGTCTTTGTCGATGCGTTGCAGGCCATATGCGCTTAGCAACGACGAATAGCTATCCGAGCTTAAATACGCCTCAATCATCTGTCCATGGAATTGGCTGTAAGGTAAAGGCGCATTTGCCGCGAGACCAAAGTGTGCATCGTTGATGTTAAACAAGGTAGCAAGTTCAGATTGTTGCACTGAGCTTGGCACACTGTTAAATATCCACATCTGTGCGTCTTCTTTTAAACTGTGTTGGTGCATCAATTGGCTTACTTGCCGATTAATTTCTCTGAGTTGTACGACCTCTGGGGTATCCATCGCGATGAAAAAGTCACTGTAGAACTCGCTTTGTTTGCCGTTCTTATCGCCACTTTGGTTAGGTCGCGCATTGCCAAATGCTATCGCCTGGCTTTGCCAATAGGAAAACAATATCCCACCAGCTTCGCTGGCAAGCCGCTCAGCGGTGGGGTAAGGCACACTGATGATATGGGCTTTTTGAGTAGCTAAATTAATGATAAACAGGCCGCGTTTATGATCTTGTTGATTGTCTTTTATTACTAAAAATTGTGTCGTACGCTGCAAAGAAAAGTCGGCTTGGCGCAGTAAGGTGGCGGCTTCGGCATAGTGTGACTCACTATCCTGCTTAAGCAACCTAATTGCTTGTTTAAAGTGACTACGTTGCTGCTCGGTCACATATTGACTGACATTAACGTTAGCGGCATTTTGAGTATACAGCTGGCTCTTGTAATTACTGATCACTTGGCTGAGTGTTAAATCGCGGGCTGATTCATTTATCGCTAATGTATTACTTTGTACGAATAGGCTTGGAATGACCATAATTGCAAAACCAATACAGATGGCGATAAAGCCACCAACAATTGAGGTTTGAAAAGTTGCGCGGATCACAAGGCCTAGCGCATTTTTTTGGTAAATTTTAAGGGCAAGTAAGGTCGATAGCATGTAGCCAAAAGCAAAGGTATCGGTCACTTTTAAGGTTGGGAAGTAACCGACGACGACATAGTTTAAAATCAGTTTGTAGACAAAGCCGATATTAAAAAACAGCAGCATGAGCCGCGCGCCTTCGATATTGGCGTGTTTTAAACGAGTAAAGTTTAAGACTATATATCCAAAGACTAAAATAATTGCTGTTTCTACGAATGATGTGAGCAGCTTTGTGGGTTGCATCAGTTGCAGTGCTAGCAGCGCTGGCAGCATAATGCCATTGAATTCCCAGCCGTACTTTAAATTAGCCCTTGATGCGATAAAAGCGGTGATCACCAAGATAATATAAGCTTTAGGGGCTGCAATAATTGAGGCCGCAACAGCTTCGTACATGACGGCAAGATTGGCAATGCTAAAGTTGGTAAACGTCATCAATCCAAAACGAATGATGATATAGGTAACAATCAACTGAATAGCGGTGACTTTTATGCCATATTTAAAGCCGCCATTCCACATTACATTGGCGGTCAATGCGATGATAATCAGCCCGAGGCTATAAAGTTGTGCGGCGTAATCAAAAGTGATGTCCCATTGTGTTAAGTACGCGGCGACCAGCGGCCAAAATAGCACATCCATGGTAACTCGAACCATAATGCTTAACAAAACGATGGCAAAAAATCGGTCACGGCCAAACATTTCTGCATAGCCTAGTCGCTCAACAAGTGTTTTGGCAAAAAACCGCATTAAGCCATAAACAACAATGGCCTCAACAATGATCACCCAAGCCGATGTTGGGCTCACGATAAATAAAGGGACTAGGTAACCTGGAACCACTAAACCAGTTAACGGGAAGCCAAACCTTAGATTGAAAAATGCGACAACCGCGATGCCTATCCAAACACACGTGATAACGGATTGCCCAAGTCCGCCCGCACTTGGGAATAGCATTAGCGTCCAGTCCATTTATTCGTCATCCCACTCTTCAGGCAAAAGTTGCTCGTTAACCGCAAGCTGCTCTGACAAATGTGTTAAAAAAGCTTCTTTATCATCTAGTTGAGATAATTGCTCACCAAGGTCGATAAATTCAAACAACACCCCGCTGGTTTCAAATGGGGTACTGGCGTTAAGGCTGGTTGATTGTTTGAGTAAGGCGCGAATGCTTAGTAAATAAGTTCGATTGTCTAAATACACAGGTAATACGATTTTGCCACGTTTTAGGGTTAAATAGCGCAACTTTCCTTTAGCTTGTTCACTATCCATCTCGGTACAGCGGCAAAGTAAGTCTAAGGCGGACATGTCGAAAATAGACAGCTTATGTTCTCTAGCAAAGCGTTCAAGAGATTCATTTACCTGCACAATTTGCCCAAATAAGTTATATAAAATACTGGCACTGTGAAGCTGGTTGAAGACATGCTCCAGTGAGGTGAGTTTTTGATCCATCTCATTAATTGCATTTTTGATTTTATGACTTAGTGGCTCCTTTAGAGAAAAAGTCAGCGCTCGAGTCAGTGTGCTTTTGAGGTTTTTTTGCTCAGCAGCAAACACCTTATAGTGGAATAATAATTCACCAATTTGATGCGCAAAGAGATTTACATTTTTAATAAATGCTTGCTCATCAAAGTTGTCTTGAGGAGTGACGGTTAGCGCCCAAAAACCCCGAACATCTCCTGCGTACATTAAGGGGGCGATGTACTGCTGCTCATCTTCAGCTAGATGTTGGAAGAAAGGGCGGGTAATTTTGATGGCACCAAACGCTTTGATTGCATCTGAATAGGGTACTCGCTCGTAGTCTCTCCGCATCTCTAAGATATCGCTGAGCTGACAGTGTATTGCACGTATTTCAGTTACTCTGTGGTCCCCCTCTAAGCGGGTGAGAAAGATACTTCTTTTCAGGTTGAGCTGTTGATTTACAAGTTGGATGATTGCATCCCAAGGTTCATTATGCTCAAGAAAATGTCGTGGTAAGTATCGACCCATCATACGTTGCTGGATTAGGGCTATCAGTGATTTTAAGTTTTCCTCTTCTGACCACTTCAGTGAAATAAACACCCAAATTAGCGATAGCCATATCAAGGAAAACAACTCACCAAGCGGCAATAACACGGAATACCAATGATGCGCAGCAATGCCACACATAATAAGTAACATGCTGGTGAATACTGCAATGACTACATTGGTTTTTGTCGCATTTCTTTGGTAGCCCACTAAGAAAAATATTGATGCCAGTACCATCACTGCGATTATTGTCACTTTATTTAAAGGTTGGATAAAACTGTCGGATGCAAAGCTATTGGCAATAAATGCTTGTAGGTAAACAGGCGGAAGTTCTTGCGCACCAAAATAAGCATTACTATTCAAGCGTGAAAATTTTGAGTGCTGAGCAACTAAGATGACCTTTTCGCTAAGTTGTGCGGTGAATAAGTCACCATCAAGCACTCTCTGCGCACTAAATTTTGGTAGTGAATAATAAGGCAGCGAGTAGTCTATGATTTTGTTGAGGTATTCACCATGCTGCGGAAATATTTTATCCCACAATATGTCACACGCACCTGCAGGTGGTGCAAGGCTGATTGCGCTGCCGTACCAATTTTCTGTCTCCAATAAACAAACCGATTGCGTATTGAATGGATAGTAAATTGAGTCATTGTTTTGTTGTGGCGAAAGTTCGGTATTTGCAAAGAACACAACGGCTTTTGGTTGATAGCCAGAGAGTATTTTTGCTAACTGCTGATGTTGTTGCTGTAAGTTTTCCGCTTCAATCACGACTACTTGCGTTGCTTGCGTGGTGTTGAGCTTGGAAAACCATTGTAACCCAATTAGGTTTACCTGTTTATATAAGCCTGATGCTGACGCGATCAACAAAATAGCGAATAAACTCATAAATAGCCAAAACTCACGTTGGCGTTTTATAAAGTTTAATTGACTAAAAATCGACATGCTTTTTCACTCTCTTATTGCTGGCTGAAAGTGAGAGTCAGCTCAGTCGTCTTCGTTGTTTTTACTTTAATAAATTCTAAGCCATGAATTTGCTCGCTTTGCCACTGAGCGCTCTGAAGTTGCACTGGACGCTGCCACGAAATCATCGCAATATCATCTAAAAATAAGGCACTTTCACCGCTACTTGGTGGCGCCATGGAGAGGCCAAACTGGACGCCACGAGCGGGCAATCCTTCTTCGCCAAGCACAACGGAATCGTCAGGTAAGGTAATATCTTGTCTAAATGTTTGCCACTCATAACTACCTGCAGGTTTTAATTGGGGCGTTGACTCAGAAAAGATAAGGCTATCTTCTGATGTTAAGATACGAATATCAGCCTTAAACTCACCAGCGTTCTCTCCTTTGGCATAACCAAAGAGCGAGAGCTCATGGTAAGCCTGTGCCGTGCTCGGCGCTGGCGTAATCGGCATGGTACGAATTGTATGTTTGAACGGCACACGCGTTGGCGTTTCGTTAAATTGTGTTCGTTGTAGACAAAGCCCTTGTACGCCACGATATTTGCCGACTAAGCAGGGCGCGATATCGTCGGCCTCAATTAACCAACGAGAGACTTCCCCCTGTTCGTTATCGCTGTCCCAGTCTTCAAAATCCCCAAAGAACAATAAGTCCCGTCCAAGCACAATCTCTGCTTGAGGATCACTAGCCGTGAGTTTGCTAAGGAACTCAGCACTGCTTGAATATTGGCGTAAATCGACAATATGCTCACCAGCTTCCAAGGTAATGACTTTTTGCTCGGTTGCTTTTGCTTGAACCGGTTTATCAAAGGTGACTTCTGCAAATCCCGAGCGCAATGAGATACCAACTTCGGGTGAAGAAAATTCAGCGATGCGTTTTAGTAGGGCATTGGCAAGATCGCCACTTACAAACTTAGGAACATAGTCTTCTAGATAAACAGGATAGGCTTTTAATGCACTGATTTTAGGTGTGCCTGCGGTTTCTAACTCTACCACAGCTATCAGTCCTAAAAAGGTTTCAAGACGATTTTGTTCAAACACAAAATTGCCTAGCCCAAGTATGCTTGGTACGCCATTGTATAAGCCAAACCCTTGCGCAACGTGAGGATGATGCGCAATCATCAAGTTAGCACCATTTTTGGAAAGTAAATCAAAGCGATTTGAAATATACGCCGTTGGTGCGTATGAATACTCATCGCCACCGTGGAGCTGAGCCACAACAAAGCGGCCGTTGGTACTGGCTTGCATCACCGTTTCTTTCATGCCATTGGTATCTGTTAGATCGGCAGCTCCCCCTTTAGCGTCTGATGCCACATAAGTGACGGTATGTTGATCGCCTGTAATAGAAGTCGCAGACACAAAGTCTATCGTTGTTTCACCAAGGCTTAGGCTGTAGGGCTTAAATGCCTCTGCCGCACTTGTGCCTGCGCCACTGTGTTTAAACCCTGCCTGCTCGACATACTTCAAGGTATCGTTCAGTCCAGGTGCTCGATAGTCATAGACGTGGTTATTGCCAAGTGCTACATAGTCAATACCCAAATCATTGAGGGCAATTAATGACTCCGGCAGACTAAAAAATGCGAACTCTTTGCTTGGGTGGACCGTGGTTGGGTTTTTTAGGATTGGAGATTCCAAGTTTACCGAAGCGAAATCGACATGTTTAAATAAAGGATGCATAAACTGCACTAGGGCTTGGGCATCAGGTCCTGCGCTTTGGGGCTGGATAAGTCCGTCAGGGGTGCTGGGCAATGAATTCCCCATAGTAATGAGAGCAGGGTTGAAATAACGACGCCCAAACATGGTATCACCGGCAAAAAGTAAGGTTTTTAGCGTGCTCGACTTAGCTTTTAGTTCAAGCGTGAGCTGCTGCTCATTGTTATTTTGATTCGCTAAGGTAAAAACCAAGGGCAAATAATCTGGGTGGGATATTTCTGCGACATAAGCGCCGTATGCTAAGGCCGACAGGTCAAAGATACCATTGTTATTTGAGGTAAATAACTGATCATTTATCGTGAGGCTAGCATTGGCAATGGGGGTTGCATTTGCGTCGTGCAAAAGTATGCTTAAATTGGGCGTCTCGCTATCCCTATCTTGTTGGCTTTTATCTTCATCCTTATCTATTTGTGAAGGACCTGTTTCATTTGGGTCCTCGACTGAGCAGGCTGTGAGTGCAAATAGCAATACTACATTTAAGATTTTTTTCATTGTGGCCAGCCTGCTTTCAAAAAAGATACATTATTTAATTCTTTAGTATTATATCTGTAACTCTTTATGTGTTGCAATCCTTTGAAATGGAATGTAAGTTTCCAAATCAAAAACTTAACAAGCGCTGAAAAATGCCTTAAAAAACAACTTTTTTCAGTTCTTCATTAGTATAGGACAAGAATTTACGAAGATAGCTAAAATTCTGTTCAATATTCTTTACGTTTTTCTAGTCGGACAGCTATTCTTAGAGTATGATCTCGTCAATTGTGAAAACCCGCTTTGAGGAACAAATGCGTCTAGAGATACATTGCGCTGACCGTATTGGTATTGCCCAAGAAATTCTCAATATCTTGGTGAGTTACCGTGTCGACTTGAAAGGTATAGAAGTCGATTCAGTAAATTGTCGAATGTACGTGAGCTTTCCACCCATCGAATTTGAACAGTTTCAGAAAATTATGCCTGAGATCCGCTTAATCGATGGTGTTGAAGATGTTCGTACTACAGCGTTTTTACCGTCAGAACGTGAACATAATGAGCTGAATACTTTGCTCAGTGCGTTGCCTGATGGTGTAATTTCTATCGACGCTAAAGGCTGGGTACGTCATTGCAATGACGCAGCTTGTCGCGACCTTAACATGGTTGAAAAGGAAGTGATCGGTGCCAACATTAACAACCTTTTGAAAGGGTTTAACTTTACTCGTTGGTTAGAAGGTAAAGAGGTGTTAGGCCAGACAACCCGTGTCGAAGTGGGCGGGGAAGATTTTATTGCTGATATTCTGCCAATTTCGGTGCCCCAAGGGATTGAAGGCGATGTATTAGCCGGTGCGGTGATTAACATTAAATCGCAGTCGCGATTAGGACAGCAAGTCAGCGCATTTCGTCGTTATGGACAAGAAAGTTTTGCGACCATCCATAATCACAGCACTGCCATGCGTAGAGTCGTGCGTGAAGCCAGAAAAATGGCGCAGTTAGAAGCGCCAATTCTGATCACAGGTGAAACAGGTACTGGTAAGGAACTGCTTGCCAGAGCATGTCATTATGCTTCCAACCGGTCATTAAAGCCTTTTATCGCACTTTCTTGTGCTTCGCTGCCTGATGACGTTGCTGAGTCCGAGTTGTTTGGGTATGCAGGATATGAAGAAAATGCAGCGCCAAAACGCGGTGTATTAGAGCAAGCGGATGGCGGCACGGTATTCCTCGACGAAGTGGGTGAAATGTCAACCCAGTTACAGACTAAGTTACTGCGTTTCTTACAAGACGGTACTTTCCGAAAAGTCGGTGACGAGAATGAAGTTAAGGTCAATGTTCGCATCATAGCTGCAACGCAAAAAGACTTGCCAGCAATGGTTCAAGAAGGTGTATTTAGAGAAGATCTCTACTATCGTATTAACGTGCTAACGCTCGAAATTTCACCGCTGAGAGATAGAAAAGCGGATATCGGTCCTTTGGCTGAACACTTTGTGCAAAAATATGCCCAGCAAAATGGTCATCCAGCGCCAACATTTGCCAGAGAATGCATTGAATTTTTAGAGAATTACCCGTGGCCTGGTAATGTGAGGCAGTTAGAAAACGCTATTTATCGTGCGGTTTCGTTGCTTGATGATAAAGAGCTTCGTACTGAGCATCTAAACCTACCGACCTTTACCCATGACTTAGGTTATTTGGAGTCTGATTTTGAAGGGACGTTAGATCAAGCCGTGAAGAGGTTTGAAGCAACCTTGTTGCGCAAGCTTTACCCCGCTTATCCAAGCTCAAGGCAACTGGCTAAACGTTTGGGATTAAGCCACACAGCCGTTGCCAACAAGCTGCGTGAGTATGGGATAAATAGAAAAACAGTCAAAGTATGATATATAAGGCTACGCAATGAGTGTGGCCTTTATGATTTAGTTCCCATGTCTTTTGCCACGCCATCTACCTTAATATTCTTAACGCCATCTTCTTCAAAAGAGAGTGTGATACTCACGTTATCTCGTGCAAAGAAGTAATCTATCCCATTTACCGTCAAGACGTAATTACCCTTTACAGAGTCGCTAAACTCTTTTTTCACAAGAGAGATTTGATGATCTGCAATTTGCCACTTAAATTTAGAAATAAAACCTTGATTGAATTCTTGGATCCACACGCGGGTATCGTCCTTACTCAGTGTAATGGCAACTGAGTAAGACTCTGGTAGTTCAGACATGTCATAATGATTTGCACCGATGCGAAACTGTTCAGTCTGTTTGTTCCAAGCAAAACCAAACTCAAACGCTTTCTCTACACCGGTTGGGTAGGTTAGCGTGCCTTCTCCTTTAAAGTCGAAGTCTGCGTAGCACATACTGGAAAAGACAAATAAGGTGGAACAGGTAACAAGGGATAATTTTTTCATTGACTTCACTTCAGCTATTTTACTTAATTTGAGGTTCGCGTATGTAGTAACCGAACTCATTGTTTTTAAGCTCATTTTATGGTCTTTTCTTGTCATGCTAGAAAGGCGTTCATTTTTTGAAGCTCAGGTTATTAATCTAGTTTACTGACAGCATTACCGCAACTAAGGGCAAAGTAATGTATCAGTTATAGACGTAAGCGTAGCAAAATAATCACTTTAGAATATGAATTGCTATGCTAGAATCGAAAAATTATAAACTGGTAAGACCATTGTTATGAATTTATATTTTCGTTTACTGCTGCTGTTTTGGAGAATAAGACAAAATAGACAAATCGCAGATTCCATTTTGTCTCCGATAGATATCGAGTACCGCGCCCTGCCAAGTGATTGCGATATCAATATGCACTTGACCAATTCACGATACTTAGCATTTATGGATTTGGCGCGCACTTGGATGACAGAGCGAGTTGGGTTATTTGCAGCTGTGATGAAACGCCGCTGGTTTCCAATTGTTAACGCGACGGTAATTACTTATATTCGCGATATCAAACCACTGCAAAAATTTACTATTACCACTAAAGTTGTTGGTTGGGATCACAAATATTTTTACATTGAACAGCGCTTTCATTCTAAGCGTGGGCTGCATGCAATTGCCTATGTTCGTGGGGTATTCAAGCGTAAGGGTGGTGTAGTTTCTGTTGAGGAAATGCTAGAAGTGGCTGGGTTTAATGGTGAAGCACCTATTTTATCTCCTGAGATTATGCATTGGAAAGCCATGTTAGAGGCAAAGAAAAACAGTAATCTATAAACTATAAAGGCCACATCAGTGGCCTTGGGGATTGAGAAAGTAACAGTAAATCTGTGATTTAAACCATTTAGGTGTTAGAACTTATATTTCACACCGAACATGGCCACAATTGGGTCAAGCTCTACGTCTGAAGTTAATGCTTTTACGCCATTTGCGTATACAGTTGCATCGGTATTGATATCCATTTTAGAGATCATACCGTGTAGACCCCATTTTTCATTTAAGTCGTAGTTAAAGCCGACTTGTAGTGCGATACCAAAAGAACTATCCAAATCAACTTCGACATCGTTAGTCTTTAGTGTTGCTTTTAGTGCTGCACTTGGCTCTTCATCGAAGAATACTGTGTAGTTTAGACCAGCACCGATAAATGGGCGGAACTTAGCACTCGCATCAAAGAAGTGATACTGCGCAAGTAGCGTTGGTGGCAAGTGTTTGATGTCAGCGATTTCCGCCCCTGCTAAGCCACCAGCACCGTCTACGGTGTGAGAAAATGGTGTTGCCGCAACTAGCTCAAATACGATGTTATCGCTGTAGTGGTAATCAAGAGTGATACCAAGCTGGGTGTTTGAATCAGCGACTAAGCCTAGCGAGTTATCTTGATCAATGGCAGAAGCCGTGTTGTCAGGGTTTACATTAATAGCACCAACATTAACACTGAAATTTGCGTGTGCGAAGGGAGCAGCAACTAGCAGAGTAGATAAAAGTGCAGCGCTTAAAGTTTTCATTTTCTTCTCCTAACCCTATGTGAGGACATTTTTAAACTGTGAAACAGTGTGTGTTTTCAATGAAGCCATCTTAAAAGGGTTCAAAAAATGAAAAACTGTTCTAGATCAATTTTTAAATTGTAAGATTTCAGAAATTTTTGAAAGTTTGATTTAGATTAAGTTTTCTCGATGTCATTAATTTGCATTAAAACTGCAATGCTGTGGTCAAAGTTTCATCTTTAAATAATTGCTAGATTTCACCTACAAGTCATTCTCAGTTATGTCATTAGCAACACAGAATCAAAATCTTAGCGCGTCTCACGCAACCGAGATATTAACGCATTTGATCCAAGCGCCTTCGGTTACACCGTGTGATGCAGGCACTATCGCTTTTATGTCAGAGCAACTCGCCGCGCTGGGTTTTACTATTGAGCAGTTTGAGGTGCAGGGAGTAAAAAACTTGATTGCAAGTTATCGTTTCTCTTTGGGACCAACTTTTGCTTTTTCTGGTCATGTGGATGTCGTGCCTGCAAATAATAAAGGCTGGATTGTGCCGCCATTTAGTGCGCAGATTATTGATGGCGTGATGTATGGACGTGGTGCTGCTGATATGAAAGGTGGCGTTGCGGCAATGCTTGCTGCAACCAAAACATTACTACAGCATCGTGAAAAATTACGAGGAAGCTTTTACTGGTTACTCACTTCTGACGAGGAAGGTGAAGCGGAGTTTGGTTCCAAATTGATTGCAGAGCGATTAGCTGAAAATGGCATCGAGCTAGATGCTTGTTTGGTAGGTGAACCGACTTCACATCAAGTAGTGGGAGATACGGTTAAAAATGGTCGTCGCGGTGCGATTTCTGGGCGTATTCAGGTTAAAGGAAGAACGGGGCATGTGGCTTATCCAGAACAAACGGTTAATGCAGCTCACATCGCAGGCCAGTTGGTTAGTCAACTCGCGCTTTTACCTTGGTGGAAAGATGAAGCGGGATCGCAAACCACGCTGCAAGTTACTGGGATCACAGTTCCAAATATCGTGGATAATTTAGTACCAGCAGAGTGTGAAATCACCTTTAATATTCGTTACAGCCATGCCTATAAGAGCCAAGAAGTTGTGCACTATATTCAAGAGTCGCTGGCTAAATCCGGTGCTATGTTAGCGATCAGTTGGGAGCGGCCTTGTGAGTCGTTTTATACCGGCGCGAGGCAAGAAAACTGTTTCTTAACGCTGGTAGAGCAAGCAATCCAGGAAACAACGGGGCAGTATCCGAGTTTAAGTACTGCAGGCGGCACCTCCGATGGTCGCTTCTTTGCGACCGGAAAAACGCAAGTGATCGAATGTGGGGTAAAGAATGATTCAATTCATCAAGTGAATGAACATCTATCCCTCAGCGATCTACATGCGATAGAAAAAATATACTTATCTGTTTTAAATAGGTTTTTTAAAAAAGTTGAAAATTTTTAAAAGAATTTTCTTGAAAATAAATTTGCTGACCATAAATAGCTTTATGAGGACGCCGACAGGGCCTCATGAATTAAATAACTATTTGTTTTAAAAGTGCTTATTGGTTCTTTTTGAAGAGTGAGCACCTATGTATAGCTTTAAGAGGATACAAAATTATGCGTACAGTAGATTTATCACCATTATATCGTTCATTTATCGGTTTTGATCATTTAGCTTCTATGATGGATGCTGCTGCAAGAACAGATAAACAACCTAGCTATCCACCATACAACATCGAAGCGCTAGGTAAAGACAAGTACCAAATTACCATGGCTGTTGCAGGGTTTACCGAGCAAGAGCTAACGCTGGAATCAGAAAACAATACGTTGACCGTAAAGGGACAAAAGCAAGCAACTGAAGAAGCCAACGAGCGTAAATTTATTCATCAAGGGATCGCCGAGCGCGGGTTCGAGCGCAAATTCCAACTTGGCGATCACGTCAAAGTATTAGGTGCAGACTTAGCGCACGGCTTACTGGTTATTGACCTTGAACGCGAGATCCCAGAAGCACTGAAGCCAAGAAAAATAGAAATTGGCTCGGGCAACTTGCTTGAAAGCAAGTAATATCAATCTAATTTATTGATTTCCAACCCGCCGCCGTCAGGCGGCTTTTTTTTGCCTAAATGCAAAGCATTTGTTATTAGTAAAGTTATGCTTCAGTCGTTATCCCCCAGAAAATGAAACTTGGACTAAGACAATACGTAAAAAGACGAAATGGTGTACCACTGGGTCATAGTCAGTCACTAGGAAACATGTTTCGGCGGGCTTTCGGCGCTCGGTCTTTCGATGGTTTCTGGGTGTATTGGAATCCTATCTGGAGTTATTACTTGGCGCGCTTCGTATTTCGTCCATGCGCAGCGAAAGTGGGGGAAAAACTTGGCTATTGGTTTACTTTCATAGTGAGTGGCGCATTGCATGACGTCATTGTTGGATTAGTGGTGGGAGAAGCGATTTTTACATTTACCCCATTCTTTGCTGTACTTGGGGCTACTGCGCTTGGATTTAAAGTGACGGGCTATCGTTATTCGAGTCAGCACTTTCTCATTGCACCTTTGTTTAACGGTTCGATCATTGTGTTTAGTTTTTATCTAAGTAGTGTTTTTAGCGAGTTACTTGTATGGTAGAAGAAAAATATTGCGTTGAGATGAAGAATGGAATTAAAAGATAAGCTGATATTGTTGTTGAAATCAGGTGGGTTATCGTTACTCATCGCGGGTGGATTTTATACTTTGTTGTTTTACATGTCTGCACAATTTCATCACCAAGTGCAATTTTCGCCCTTCTCGCAGGATATTGGCGTAAACGCGATGCTAATTTATAGCTTCTTGGTTTTTCTATTTAGTGCCATTTTTAGCTATTTCTTTTTGAAAATGCATGCTGCCCGTCATGGTATGCATGTCGATGGCTTAGTTCTGAGCATAAAATATACACACTTAGTACTTTGGGGAGGTGTTGTCAGCATTGCGATTTATATCTTATTACACATGAATCAACATGTTTTGGTGTTAAAACAAGCCAAAGACAGCCACACTTCAGCTCAGCAACTTGAAGCGTTGGTTTCTTATCTGCCTGAAAGTGGTGATGTGATAGATCTTGCTGTTGCACAAAATCCCGCGACGGCACCAAACACGCTAACTTACTTGAGTCTAAAACGAGACTTTGCTACGCACTTAGCACTTGCCATGAATCCAAGTACTCCCAAAAAAGTGCTAGAAGAAATTATTAGCTATTATCACGGAGGACAACAAGATGTAGTCCTCAATGCGGTGATGAAAAACCCTAATGTGGCTAGCGGCAAGGTTCAGCTGCAGGTACATTAATCGTTTTGTTCTATGACTGAGCGTATGGGAGACGCGAGAGGAGCCACTGCCTAACTTTATTTGTTATCACGTTCGCTCAATTCAGTACGTAGTTTACTTTGCATGTCTTTAAGTGCTGTGATTTTATCTCTTGCTTCTTGTAACTGTTGCTGTGGTAATCCCTCTTTAATCCCACGTGCTAGCAGCGTTTCTATTTGTTCTACTTTGCCATCAACAGCCGCAATATACTGTTGTTTTAGCTTGGTGTCTTTTTGATCCAAATATGCTTGGTAAGCTTCGGTATCCGACAAATCGCCCTGAAAATCATCTATTTGTTTTTCGGCTTGGCTTATTGGCGGCAGATATTCAGGTTTCGTGATTGGCTTAACGGCTTTGCGTGAGGTCTCGGCATTTGGTTTGATAGCAGTATAAGTATTGATAGGGGGACTTAATGCTACAACTTTTTCCTCTTGCTCAAGCTCAGCCTGCGAGGGAGCGTTATATGTGGCGTTTTGCCAACCTATGTTGGCAAAACGCAGTGTGAATACAGCGATCACTGCTCCAAGGAGTATGACAATCAATGCTTGCCAGTACTTCATATCACCGCTCCGTTGTTTGCCGCTTTCCAAGCCATATAATCTCGCTCGAATTTGTGCTGAGCAAACTCTCGGGTCAGTGCTCGCAGCGCTTGGTAGCGTACTGTCTCACTTTTCACATCGTAGTAATCATATACCGGTGACTGGCTATACAATACTAGCCACTCGCCATTTGGCGTGCGAATACTAGGCGTGATCTTGCCCTGTTTACTACTAAATGCCAGTTGTGTTTCCCATTTCGGCGTGCTTTGGCGTGTCAGCGGAATTAATTCAGTCTGCCATATTAATGTAGGGGTATATTTAGCGACGGCTTGTTGCCATGAGTGTGCATTTGCATATTCGTTAAATTGCTGTGCGGTTTTTTGTTCGGGAAATTTCGCTGCGCTCGCACTCACTTGCTTGACGTATTTAAACCTCTTCTTATGACGCTCATAATACTTCGCGATGGCACTATCAGGAATTTCACTTTTTAGGGTATCGACATACTGGCTCGTTGCACCATGCATCTCTTCCTTAACACCAAGAAATGCCAGCATGCTCGGCCTCAATAGTTCTGCGGTTACCACTTGTCGTAACTGTTCTATTGTCAGACCTTGCTTTGCCACATAAGGTTTTGCGGCGGTAAATAGCGCCTGTTGATTGAGGTGTTGATTGACAATAGCTTGCAATAACGAGAGTTCTCCTTGGTGAAGTTTAAAGCGGTTTTGCATTGATTGGCTATGTAATACTTGAGCAAGTGTCAGTGGCGCTGATTTTGTTAGTTGCAGCTGTTGCCATTTGAGTAATTGCTCAGCAGTGTATTGCCCGTCAGCGGGGTACTGTCCTAGTAAAGACAGCATCTGATCCTTATCAAATACCAAAGGGTAGTGCTTCTTTTCAAGCTGAGTAAGTGCAGGAAACCAGTGAAGGAGTGAACTGGCGAGAAACTTATCGACATGATATTGGGTGCTGAAACCGACTCTGGATTGGCGCTCTAAAATACTTGGATTAAGTTGCTTTGCTTGGAATAGCAAGAATTGATTTTCAAGCAATTGCGCAGTAGTTTGCTTTTTTGATAACTCTCGGCCTTGCTCAAGATAGAGTTGATGAACTAAATGCGTCAGAGATTTAGGTATGCTCGGTGAGGCAAAACTTGGTAAGCAAAAGCTACTTACCAAGAAAAATAGAACTAGACGCATTACCTAACGTCCATCGCATGATTTATCAAATGAACGACCATGGCTATTGCGTGAGGGATCACTTGCTTACCTGTATTTACACGATCGTAATGATCCTCTGAATTTAACACGATACCACCTTGTGAATAAGAGAAAGAACCGCCTTGTGTTAGTAATGGGCGAATATCTGTTGAGTTGCTATCAACAGCGCTGAAACTATTCATCGCTTGCTTTACTAAGGTAAAATCGTTCAATGATTCTTGGTCATAGTAGTCTTTCACCCAAGACTCCCAACCTGCATGATTCAAATCTGATGTTGTCCAAGTATGATGCGGTTGAAGTAAATCTGTAGTGTGAAAAACAAAGCCTAGTACCTGTGGGTTACCGCTCTGTACATAGCTTTGATACCAGTACTGGCCTAAGTTATCAATTGGCTGAAAAGGCATCTCTTCAAAATCATCGTACATGCTATACGTTGAGTGGCTATCGATACGATAGTGTTTTTCTGTGATCCCATAACTATCATATTCAGTATCATCAGCGCTAAACCAACCTGTTTCGCCGCCATGACCATCGTCTAAATAATCGCCTTTCAGCCAAGTGGCAGCCATTGAATCAACAGAGCCTGATACGGTAAGTTTCTGATAATTATAACCACCGAAGTCATTGCCGTGAGTATCAGCACCTTGAGTATGGTTTTGGAAGTGCCAGTAACTGGTGTATTTCACGATGCTTTCAGCTGCACCCCAAAGCGGTGCTTGTACACAGTCACCCGTAATGGCGCCGCAGAAGAATGTATCCTCAAAATCATCAACATCATACGCAGCTTGGCCCAGTAAATTGGCTAGTTGAGAAACTGACATGCCGTTAGCTTGAGCATATGCTTGTAACTTTGCGTACTGTGTTGTAGTTGGATTCTGTGCCATGTAATTTACGGCGTCGATGACGATGCGCTTATGTGTCTCTTGACTAAACGCGTGGCTTTGCCCTGCTGCGACTAAAAGGGCCATAGGAAGTAAATAATTTTTCATGAGTTGCCTCTATAAATTTTAATTTGTGTGAACGCAATTTTTCTACTTAAAAAACGAAGTGCGCTATTTAAAATAATTTATGTGAATTTTTGATTAAAATAAAGTTAAATTTTGATTGTGTTAAAATTCAGAGAAGATGCTTGTTGGTCACAAATGGGTCAGGTATGATCTCGGGGAGAATTTAGGCACACCTGCGCTAAACGAATGGAACTATGAAAAAACTACTTATAATAATCAGTTTATTGTTACCGTTTTATGGAATTTGCGAAGAACAAAGTGACGAACTTGATGACGAGTTTGCTTGGCAGTTGAGTGTCGGTGCCTTTTACGTTGATATGACAATGCCTGCTTTAATTGGCACGGACTCGACATTCAAACATGGCACTTTTTTAGTCGATGCAAAGATAGAGTATAAAAGCTTTTACTTGAATACCCATTCAGGTGATTTTTTTGGTGGCTCGGATATAGGTTACCAAATTATCAATAATGGAGAATGGGGTATAGATGCTATCTATGGCAGTTATATGTTGCCTTTTTCTGAACGTGGTTACTATGACACTGATGATGTCGTGCCTGAACTGAGAGGAATACGTAAACGCGATCAAGATAATTCATTGGGCTTTTCCTATTACCGTCATGTTGGTGAATTTCTTGCTGTTGCTGAGATTGTTTACGATGTCTTTGGGGAAACAAACGGTTGGGTTTTTCACCTCGAAGCGACACGTAATTTTGAACTGAGAAACTGGGATTTATGGCTTAATTTTGGCGCTAACTATTATTCTAGTAATTTTCATAATTACTTTTATGGTGTTTTAGAATCCGAAGTCAATGATTATTTAACCCCCTATAAACCTGGTGCTTCAGCTTCTGCGTTTATGCAAATGCAACTTAATTACCCAATTGCAGAGGATTGGGTGTTTAGCGCAGGTGCATCGTGGTTAGTTGGTTCTCAAGACACGTTAGATAGTCCTTTAGTTCGCTCTCGTCACGCCAGAGTATTCTTTACTGGGGTGAAATATGTTTTCTAAATTAATCACATGGACAGTGCTGTTTTGGAGTATTTCACTGAGCCAACAACTCCGTGCTGCTGAAACTAATCCAGTGGGAATACTTCATGCCGTGCCGAGCAAGTGTGTAGCCCTGAACCAAGGGCGAACTTGCTATGCGGATGTCAAAGTAACGGTGAATGCGCCTTCCGAAGGGGATTACTGCATTCGAGAAAGTTTATCGAAGAAGATCCTGCAGTGTTGGGCCAAGGCGGATACCTTTAAATATGAGCTAGACTTTAGTTCGGATGAAAGTTTGAGCTATGAGCTTATCTCAAAGCAGTCTCGAGATGTGCTAGCTGTGACCACTATTGAGGTGAATTGGGTTCACAAAGTAAAAACAAAAAAAAGGCGTTGGCGCCTCTTTTGATCCGAGGGCTGCGTGCGAGCGTAGCCTAAAGTTGCTCGATGTTATCTAAACACCACTGAGCCCTTGCAAGCACCTCTTGCCGTGTTTTCTCATCTTGTTTTTGCCAATTTCGATAGTTCATACCAATACGGTGGTTATTGGCAAACTTATCCTCATGGCGGTGCATAAAATGCCAATATAGGCTGTTAAGGGGACATGCATCATTGCTTGATTTTTGCTTGACGTCGTAGTGGCAGTGCTGACAATAATCACTCATTTTTTGTATGTAGTTACCACTTGCGGAGTAGGGTTTGGTTGCCACTATGCCGTGGTCTGCAAATTGTGTCATGCCTCTGGTGTTTGGCATTTCGACCCATTCAATGGCGTCGATGTATATACCTAAATACCATTCATCCACTTGATCAGGGTGTATTCCGGTTAGCAGACAAAAGTTTCCCGTGACCATTAATCTTTGAATGTGGTGAGCGTAGGCATAATCCAGGCTTTGATTGATAGCTTCACTTAAACAGCGCATCTTCGTTTTTCCATGCCAAAAATAGCCTGGCAAATTGCGCTGAGCAAGCAAGTAATTTTTATGACGGTAGTCCGGCATATTGAGCCAATAGACGGCTCGGATATACTCTCGCCAGCCCAATATTTGCCTAACAAATCCCTCAATCTGTGCAATATCAATTTGTGAGTTGTCTTGGTAAGCCGCTATCGCGCTATCGATAACGTGTTTGGGGTGAAGCATTTTTGTATTCAACGCAAAAGAGAGTCGTGAGTGATACAGTGTCCATTTATCGACACTTTTACAGGTCATTGCATCTTGAAATTGACCGAATAAAGGCAATAGGTGTTCACAGAAAAAGGCCAAAAGATCGTGAGCTTGCGCACGGTTAGCCGGCCACAGCAATGATTCTTCGCTGTTACCAATGGTCTTCACTTTATGCCGTTTTATCCGCTTTAAAATGTCACTAACATCGTTGGCAAAACAAAGCGGCTGTGGGATAGCGTCGATGTCTTTTGACTTGAGCTTATTACGGTTTTTACTGTCGAAATTCCATTGCTTGCCAAGCGGTTCACCGTCGTCCATTAATACATTAAAACGGCGCCTGAGCTTGCGATAAAAAAACTCCATTGTGGTGTGTTTTCCTGGCGTTAAATAATCATCCAACTCTTCGTAAGGGACTAGAAAATGCTCAGTGTCATAGCAACGAACCTGTAACTGGTCGAGTGTTAATTCCATCATTTGCTTCAGTAAGCGATATTCATCAGGTCGTTGATAGTCAAAGCTCGACACTTGATATTTATCACATAAATGAGCAATTAAAGCGGGGAGATCAGAATAGTCCTGAGTCTCATCGAGGGTGAGATGTAGCACATGAAAGCCTACCTTATTCAGTGCGATGGCGAAATTTTCCATGGCTTTGAAGAATGCGCATACTTTTTGTATATGATGTTTGGTGTAGTCGGCCTCTTGTTTGAGTTCTGCAATCAGATAAAGGTACTCAGCTTTATCGTCAGCAAACCAACTATGCTTGGCGTTGAGTTGGTCGCCAAGAATTAATCTGAGGCCTTTATATTGAGGCTTTTGTTGTGTCATTAGTTATCCTCCAAAGGCCAACCAACATGATCTTGGCTGTCGAGTTGTAGAGTAGCTTCTCCTTGCCATAATTTTATATATTCACCATCTGGGTCAAATAGTGCTTGTTGCTTTGTGATATTGAAATGGCGACCGCCACGAGGATCTGCTCCAACACCAGCGATATACTGCCAATTACCCCAGTTCGCTGCGACGTCATAATCGATAAGATGTTGCTCGAAAAAAGCGGCGCCGTAGCGCCAATCTAGCTGTAGCTCATTAACACAGTAGCTCGCAGCTATTTGTCTCGCTCTGTTGGAAATCCAGCCGGTTTTAGTCAATTCGTGCATAATGGCATTGACTAGCGCGCTGGGCGTTCGGCCTTGGCACCACTTTAAAAAGCGCTCTGGATAGAAACTGGTTTTTGGTGTTTTGGCTTTGACGCCTGAAAAGCAAAATAGCGTGTGTTGATGTTTGAGGGCATACCAATGAAAGTACTCACGCCACAACAGTTCAAACCAAATCCAATAGGTTGATTCATTTGCGCCTCTTTGTAGCTCAAATTGCGTAAGTGCTTGCTTGATCTGTCTAGAGCTGATAGCGCCAGAGGCTAGTATTGGACTAAACCGAGTGGAAAAATGATCACCGAACAAGGCGTTTCGAGTTTCTTTGTATGTGAGAGCCGCATCCGTTTGGAAGTATTGTTGTAGCTGTTGCTGGGCTTGCGCTTCGCCTGCGGCTACTTTGATATTGTATGAAGAGTTTGCTTTAAATTCAGCTAAATCTAAAACCCGATTCGGTCTTGGTGGAAGCGTAGCGGTTGCAATAGGTGATTTAGGTTCAATTTCCTCTACAGCTTTGCGAAATGGCGTAAAGCTCGGTGGCAGCTCACTGATTTTGAGTGGTAGTGTATCTGGTTCAAACAGCGTACTAGAATAAGCGCTAACGTATTGAATGTAAGGAAAGTTATTTTGTAATTTTAACCAAAGCTTTTGTTCATCGAATCCTGGATGAGCTGCGCGGCCAATATGAGTTACCTGCTGTGTATGAATAATCTCAGTCAGTGCTTTGAGCTGAGCTGTGTTACGTAGCATATACAGCTTCTGTTGTTGTGACGTTAGTGACTGATGCAAGGCGTTGAGCGTCTGATTGCGATAACATTCGACAGCAAAAGAAGTTGAGCACTGCGCTTTGCGAGCCGTCCAAAGGTTTACAGTGGGTAGATAAATGCAGATAAGTGTATCAACTAGAGACGCCAGCTTTGTAAGTGCGGGGTTATCACTAAGGCGGCAGTCGTTTTCAAATAAATAGAGTCCTACTTTCACGTTTATTCTTAACAGTCATGAACGAATAAGACTCTATACGTAACGATCAACTAAATTGCTCAGTTAGTTTGGCAAGATTCTATAAGTGTACGCAAGTGAGCACCAACGTCTTGTGTTTTGGTTTGGCCTTGCTCAAGTAAGTGGCTCGCTTGCTGTTTTAGTTCCGCCAAATCATACTGCTCGAGCAAAGTTCTTAAATATCTAACTGTATCAGCACCTTGCTGAAGCAAATCAGGAAATTGTTCGATGGAAATTTCCTGTTGGCTTAGGCGAGAAATAGAGTTGAGTAGGTCGCTTAAATTTGCACTTTCTTGCAATGCGCCTTCAACCGCAATAAGCGCGCCCATCGGATCGGCATCTAGATTATTTGCAACGCAAGCTGCAACACTGCCAGCCTCTGCTGATGCTTGCACTGACTCAATTCCTTTATCACGGATCTGCTCAACCACTTGTTGTAGTTCTTGATGTTCAGATAAATATTGTGCCTCGATTTGGGCTTTAGAGTCTTCCAGCATATCGCATGCGGTAAGTGAAACGACCATAGTAGACGCAAAGGCAATCGCTCTTAGCATTTTATCACTTCCTATATAAAGATTTTGTGAAAGTCTAAAGAGCTGAGAGCCAGAAGTCACGCAGAGTTTGGTTTTGTAAGCTCTGCATGACTTTGATCTTAGAGTAATGTTTAGTGGCTACCGTTGTCTCTTCGTTTAGCAGCTCAAGTTAGTTTGCTTGTTGCTGCGCTCTTTTGAACTCTTGTAGACCAACAATATTGGTTTTTTTGAATAATTCAAAGCGCAGCATATTTTCGATGAGTAACAGTGCTTTGTTCCAAGCGTTTTTTGCTGCTGTGGTAAAATGCCTGCCAAGATGACTTTTCAGCGTTGCTGTAAAGGTAAACAACAAGACACTGATATCTTTTTCTGACGTTCCCATAAATAACAGCGTACCGCGTTGTTTTTGCAGATAATGTAATAAGTTTGACTGCTGTGGGATACGCATCACACAATTTTGAACAAAATCAAATATTTGATGCTCCCAGATTATGAGTTGTCCCACATTTGTTGGAATTTGCATGCGCAAATCGTAATGTTGAATTTGGTTGTACCAAGAAGTGCAAAAGCCATGGAAATTCGGACGAATACTCGCAAGCGTTTGAGTTAAAAGTTGATATTGATAGGGAGTAATGCTCATAGACGCCTCTTCAAACTGATGAAGAGCGGATCCTTTGCTCAAAAACAAATAGCCTAAGTCTGAGTATAGCTGTTTTTTTAAAATGCGAGACTTTTTAATATTTTTTTGTGAGCTTTTTCTTACGCTGCAATAATCAATTGAATTTCAATATGCTGGACCTAGCTATAGTAGGCCGAGATTGAGTAACGGCCCACATTGATTTAAAAATATTAGTGCTTAATTGGTGAAAGCAACTGTGGATCTGTCACGAGTTTACGAATGCCATGCGCATGGTCCTCTTCAAAAGCATTGTCTTTACACCAACGCGCGAGACTATTTATATCAACTTTGGCACAGCTTGGGCGTACACTCCAACTTACCTGTAAAGGTGAGCACTGTTGGTTGTTATAGCTAGGTCCAGTCGTCGAACCTAAAAACTCAACTGGTGTGCCTGTATCACTTGGTAAAACACCTGCTTGATGGTAACCGCCAACTTGGCCTTGATAATCAAGCTCAGTGAAGTCTTGCGCATTTTCATCATTAACCACTAAAAACACCTGAGTTTCGACGCGTAGATCGGGGTTGGCGCAGCTGTCATTTAAGCAAGCACCGAGGGTCGGGCCCGGTTTTACATCACAAGAGCTATGAACCCAGTGTACTTCAATCGTATCGCCGGGCTTTACGTTGTTACATACTTTATCTTCTACAGGAGCAAGCTCTGCTGGGGTGAGGCTTGCAGTTGCATTACATTGGAATCCGCCGTACTTTGGGTCATTGGAAACGACAGAGAAGTCTTTGGCTTTATGTTCTGCATTTTTATGAAAGTGGATGTTACATAGGTTGAGTTTTTCTTTTGGTGGAGCCATAGCAAAAACCCGTTTGTTGTGACCCTGCAAACTATCAATATCTCTCGGTGTTTGTGGTCCTGCCGATTCACATTGCGCTGCAAACGCTTCAACACTAAATATAGACAGCGCTGTCAATTTGCTTGATTTTATAACCGTTCTCATTTGGTTTTCCTTTCTTTCGTGATTTTCTTGTCCCCAATTATGGATTAAATATTTCTTTTTTGTTACAAAAAAATGAAAGGAGACGGAACTGGACCGATGAGTTGGGCATCACGGTGTTGTATGTGAAAAGTAAAATACCTGATTACATCTCAGCAACGAGCTGAAACGTCAGAAGATAGTTCTAAATCAAGGTTGCTATCTAGGCATACTGTCTTTATAATACGCAGCATATTTAGTCAATCGGACTGAAACTTTCGTTTTTCAGTATAATTGGCTTTAAGCATGGGCAATACATCGCCCATTAAAATGGCATTTTTTAGATGCCACTTCTTTGAAAAGTAGAAGTAAAACAATTTTATGTTTCGGTGTAGAATGAAGTTGCTTGATAGATGGTCGGGCGCTTGATTTTGTGAAGTGCCGAA
>NZ_JAKRFW010000033.1:0-60784 GCF_022347905.1 Pseudoalteromonas sp. Of11M-6
TTGGTGTTTTGAATTAGTTTTAGTCGCTAATGTTCTAGAAATACCAAGAGAATCCTTAGAAGATAGTGTTTATGTTCCGGTTGATTTAATCAGATAAACCACCTCTACATAAAAATATTAATGGGGTCCTTTCAGATATGAGTATTGAGGCACAAAACACATTATTTACACTTAGTCCGAGTGAGTTAAATATACACCTACATAGGTGCAAATAATGAACAAGTTTTTTGACAATTTTTATAACTATAAAGGTTTTGGGCCGGCTATAAAGTCGATCCTACCAACCCCAGAGCAGCTACGATTCTACCAAGGCGTTTTACCTGACAACCTGCTTGAGTATTGGGAGAAGTACGGCTTTTGTGGTTGGGGAGATGGGCGTCTGTGGATAGTCAACCCAGCAGACTATCAAGATCTTTTGACTGAATGGTTGAAAGGAACTCAGTTCGAAATAATGCAAAATGAAGGCATCGATATTTTTTCTGTCATTGCGATAGATGCGTTTGGTAAGATGTGCATTTGGGGTAAAAACTCTGGTTACAGCTTAAAAATAACAAGTAACTATGGAATGATTTTTCCAATGTTTAATAATGAGTTTTATACTCAAAATGGAGCATCTAAATCACTAGATCTATTTTTTGCTACTCAAAGCCCAAAAGCTGAAATTGATCTAAAAGATCACAATGAACAGCCTCTTTTTGAACGTGCTGTCGAAAAGCTAGGCCCTCTTGAAAATGGAGAAATCTATGGCTTTGTGCCAGCTCTTGCCCTTGGTGGCGAACCTAAGCTTGAGAATCTCCAAAAGGTAAAAGCTACAGAACATTTGGCATTCCTAGCTGACCTTGGAGAGAAACGTGTTATGGCGGATATCGTTGCGCTATCTAACCAATTACCCCATAACCAATAGCACCTTTTTAAGTCTTTTAAATACATAGATGTTGCAAGGCTAGGTTCAATCGTCTTCCTAGCCTACATTTCTCACCACATTTCTTCTGCTGCTTTCATTTACATTTTTAATTAGAGAAACCACGGTAGCTAACTTTCAACTGCTTTATTGAGATGGTATGCAGTGGTAAGACAAAGTCACAAATAGAAGCCCAAGACGTATCATAACCATGGGCAAGGTTACCTTAAAAAAACCGGAGAATCCCTCTCCGCTGCGCTTGCTGTACTGCGGCTTTTTACCCAAAGAAAAGTCGGCAAAGGCGACCCAGTTAAATACCTAAGAAACATCAACTGGCAAGACCTAGGAAAACAATCCGCCACGGAAGTTAAAAACATCGTCAAAGGCCTGCAAGCCACGGTAAAACGCCTAGACGACGTCACCCCCAAAATCGACCAGCATATGCAACAAGCCGCCCAAGAAATCGGGCAGCGAGTTAATAAAGCACTGGATGAATATCAAGGCCAACCACCAATTCGAGGCGTTACCGACAAGCCCACCAAAGCCAAGGCCGATGAATTGGAGCCGCCAAAAGGGAATGAGCTGCCGGGGGGTGGAGCTGCAGTGAATGAGAAAATTTCCAGCTCAAACTACAAAAAATATACACCTAATATGGTCAATAATCGCAAAATGTATAAAAGCGATCTTGATTTTACGTCAGAAATACCAGCACATATTGATTCAAGTGTTCATAAGAGTATTAGAGCTAAAATTGAAAATGGTTGGTCAAATCTTGATTTAATGAAAAATGGGAATGCTCCGATAGGGAAGGATGGTAAGCAAATAAATTTGCATCACATTTTGGGACAAGAACCGAGCCCAATGGTTGAGCTTCTATCTTCAACTCATAAAAAACACCACAAAGCTTTACACGGTCTAATCGAAGATGGTAAAAGTTTTAGGAATAACCAATCACTCCAATATCAGTATGATAAATTTAAAAAAGAGTACTGGAAACTTAGAGCAAAAGATTTTGAGTAGGAAAGTTATATGAATAAATATAGTGAGTTAATTAAACAACTTGATTTGAGCGAACACGAAACCTTTTGGCAAGGTGCGGCTGACCTGAAAGAAATAGCTCTACTTGAAAAGTTAATTTCGATTAGGCTTCCACCTTCACTAGTGAGTTTTTTAAGAGAGTGTGGCGGCGGGGGAGTGATAGACTCAGAGATCTCTGGCATTGAAGATAATAATGCCAACTTAACGCACGGTGGGACGATATTAGGTGACACTCTAGATTGCAGGGGAGAATTTCAATTACCTAAGCATTTAGTTGTCATTTTTTATAAAGAAAATGAAATCTGTTGGTGCTTAGACTCTAATACCCAAGAGGAAGAATACAAACTGGTTAATTATAACTTATTTAAAAAACAAGTTGACGAGGTAATCTCGGACTCCTTCTTCTCATTCTTTTGTGAATATGTTGAGATTAGAACCTCGTAATTTTAATTATAATTAAGTCAAAAATACTGAGAGCTGCGCTTAGTAGTCACGGTGGGATCGCCTTTGTAAAAAGACTTTAACACCCAGCTCTTTTCTGATCTAATAACGCCCACATTATCACTATCTACTTGTTAATTATGTCGTTATTTAGCTAACTTTAACTTGTTGAAGATAAGCGTTCTTCCATCAACCAACATCATGCTCTTACTGATGTCTTGTTTCTTATCATTTCGGCGGTTTTATCTAATTGAGAAGGCTGGAAAGATACCGAAATATTTGGGCGCAGTAAACTACCATGACTCAGGCAGTTTGAAAATGGAGAAATCTATGGCTTTGTGCCAGCTCTTGCCCTTGCTGGCGAACCTAAGCTTGAGAATCTCCAAAAGGTAAAAGCCACGGAACATTTGGCATTCCTAGCTGACCTTGGAGAGAAGCGTGTTATGGCTGATATCGTTGCGCTATCTAACCAATTAACCCCATAACCAATAGCACTTTTTTAAGTCCTTTAAATACATAGATGTTGCAAGGCTAGGTTCAATCATCCTCCTAGCCTACATTTCTCATCAAATTTCTTTTGTTGCTTTCATGTACATTTTTAATTAGAGAAGCTGAGGTAGCTAACTTTCAACTGCTTTATTGAGATGGTATGCAGTGGTAAGACAAAGTCACAAATAGAAGCCCAAGACGTATCATAACCATGGACAAGGTTACCTTAAAAAATACCGGAGAATCCTTCTGTGCTGCGCTTGCTGTACTGCGGCTTTTTACCCAAAGAAAAGTCGGTAAAGGCGACCCAGTTAAATACCTAAGAGACATCAACTGGCAAGACCTAGGAAAACAATCCGCTACGGAAGTTAAAAACATCGTCAAAGGCCTGCGCGATTCACTCGATGACATGTCTACCAGTTGGCACTACGACCTACTGCTATGTTAGCCGGGAAAGAAATTTTTGAAGACCATGGAGAGGATGGGCTTTTTTATTACGACTTTTTAAAGTCCGAAATCAAGTTATAAACCATTTCTACGCAAAGGACAGCACATGACAGTTAGCATATACATCGTGCAATATTTTGTTCGATATATTTACCACAAAATTCAAGAGCCTTGGCTTAAGTGCCACACAAAATATCACCCTTAAGGCGGGTCGCAGCCATCGCAGTGTTATCCAAAGTGATATAAACCTCAAGGCAGACAACAATCTCACCATCACCGCCCAGGCTGGAAGTCAACTCATTCAAAGCCAAGGTAATATCACAGTAAAAGGCAGTGGCTCTGGCAACCTCACCCTTACAAGACGGTTGCACTATATCTGCTTAGGATTTGAGGATTGAGTGTGATGCCGGGGCGACGTTTTCTCGGTTCGCTCGATCACGTCGTTTAAAAAAATAAACGAGGAGCGCATGGATGCGTTTTGATATTAAACATGGAGGTTTATTTTGCTAACGGCTGATTGCTCGAAATTTATCGTGAAGTCAGCCTGTCCTTCTGGCAGGTTTCGAAGCCCATTCATGGGCTACGACTACCCGAAAAGTATAACTTCTCGGCGGGTAAACCGCCTCCCACAACGCTATTTACACTGTGAGGCTGGAGCCGCTTTTGAGCTTATAAACTACTCTATTGCTACTGAGAAAGTGGAAATTCCACAAGCAACTTTATTCCCCCTTCATCACACCCGAAAAGCATAAGTCGATATGCAATGTGCCGACAGGATGTCGACCAAGTCTTGTCTGGTACAGGGAGGTGCCTTACAAGACGGTTGCACTATATCGGCTTAGGATTTGAGGACTAAGTGTGATGTTGGGGCGACGTTTTCTTGGTTCGTTCTTTTTCGTCGTTTAAAAAGAATGAACGAGGAGCACATGGATGCGCTTTGATATTAAACATGGAGGTTTATTTTGCTAACGGCTGATTTCTCGAAATTTATCGTGAATTCAGCCCGTCCTCCTGACAGGTTTCGACGCCTATCCGTGGGCTACGACTACCCGAAAAGCACACTTCTCGGAGGGTGAACCGCCTCCCTACAAAACTATCTGCAATGCTAATTAGGAGGCTATGCTGATAGTTTTTTGTCATTGTTACAAACAGCTTAATTGCTATACCCTCACAGGGAGAGTTATTGCCATGCGCCACGTTGAATTTGGCGAGGTGTGTTACGCCATCCCTCAAATTGTGATTCGACGTTTTCATTAAAATTACGAAAGAGTAGCTCGATGTTTTGTGCAGGTACAATATTGCACGGGTTGCTGCTTTCTTGTCGTAAATACTCGAAAAAAGCGTTGCTGTTGTGCTCGACCATAAATCCGGTAAACAGGTAACTATTGGCATATAAGGTGGTACTTTGCATGGTTTGCCACTGATTTTCGCTATTGAATAGGGTGTTAATATCAAGCTTGGCAAAGCGCGATTTCAAAATCCCTTCTTTCGTTAACCAATCTTCGTCAGAGAGGTAAACTGAAAATTGACCTGTTTCGGTAATTCTTAGGTGCTCAAAATACTCGGCTAAGCCTTCCGTTACCCATCGAGGGGTTACGCCGAAATAGTAAAAAACGAGGGCGTGCACGGACTCATGAATGAGCGTTCTTAGCGTTTCTTCTTCAGTGCGACCGCCATTGATAAAGCCTTGGTTTTGAAACAAGAAGTACATGCCCAAGGTGCCAGCGGGCTCGGCATCGCGAGAGAGGATTAGCTCATTGTAGTCAGTGTCATTGGCGGCAATATGCATGTTCAACTGGATGGGAGATAAGGCTTTTTTGTGTGCTAACTGGTTAAAAAAGTGCTTAAACATCATATACACCACGTTGAGGGCTTGCTGCGCCTGATACTCAACATAAGGGCTCACGGGTTCACCCGTTAGATTAAGTTTAAAATTCTCAATGTCGTTGAATTGCGTTTGCAAGGAAAATACTTCGCGCTTTAGTGCTCCGCAGGTAGGTGTTGAGATACCGCTGAACATATTAACAATATCACTGTGCCCGTTTAGGTTATAAAAGGTTTTTTCTGGCATTTCAGGTAGCTGCTGTCTTGTTACTTTTGGTGGTGCAACCATTAGGTGAGGAGTGGTGTCTGGCTGACTTAAACGTTTTTCGGTATGGGTGTCTAGCTGTATGCCTAATTCAGTCAATAAAGGTTTGATAGACCTCATTGAGTTTGCTGCTGCACTTGGATAGATAAAATAAAGCGCAAACAATATCAGCGTGATGATAAGTAGTAGGACAAAGACCCGCCAAACCAAAGTGATATCCTTGTGTAATAAATGCCCAGAGACTCTGGTTATACTCGATTATCGGTAAACTTGGCAATGGGTAATTTGATTATCGGCTTACTCCCATGGCATTAAATAACATCTACTTTAGTGTGTCATAGCGTATCGTTTGCATTATTTGCCATTCTTTTTTCTACAACAATGTACCCATAATCTAATTCGTTGCCTATACTTTTTGAAAAAATAACAGAGCATACAGATGAAAGTAGTTTGGCCGTTGATTTTACTGTGTTGTGTGGGCGGGAGTGCGAGCGCGCTTGAGGCCCAGGTGAATATTACGACGGGGCAATGGCCGCCGTACTTAGATCAAGCGAAACAAGATCAAGGCTGTGTGGCTGCTGTGATCCGAGATGTCTTTGCGCTCTCTGATATCAAAGTCCGATTTTTATTTATGCCTTGGGAACGCGCCTATCAAGAGGGAATGAAGGCGGCTTACATTGGTAGTGCTTATTGGTATTACAGTGAGCAAAGGAGCAAAGACTATATTTACACTCAACACCCACTCACTGAAGAAACGGCACGCTTTTATCACCATCGAGATTTAGCGTTTACCTATACGAGTTACGCAGATCTCAAGCCATTTAGATTGTTGCTCAATCAAGGGTTAACTTATCCGCCTTCTCTGCTAGAGGCGATAGAGACGCTTGAAATCAAAACTTCATATGCCACGTATACCAGTAAAAATGTGGCACTGATCCTACGAAACCGTGCAGATATTATGATTATGGACGAAAAATCGGCGAAGTCCTATCAGCAGGAACTGCCTGCGGAAGAAGCGGAGTTATTAGCTGCGCAAGCGATCCCTGCTTTTATCCAAAAAGGCTATTTGCTTATCAATAAGCATCATAGTGAATATGTCGAGTTGTATAACGAAGGGCTTAAAAAACTATGGGCGGATGAAGACTATGTTGCTCAGTATCGTGCTCGCTGCTCTCGTGTGTTTACTGATTGATTGCTTTTTGGTTTTGCTAAAACCAAATAATGTCCTGATCCGTTGCGAAATCATTCATAAGTTAGAATCTAAATTTGTTTTTAATGTTTTTCATAGCCTGTTGGCTATTTTGACGGTATATAAAGCATAAAGAATGTTATTACACATAAAGCCTAATAAAGCCTAATAGTGTATTCAGTGGGATTTTAGAGTATGCTTTGCAGCCAACAATCGTAAAGACTATCTTGAATCGTCATTGGCTGCTTTAGATTTAGACTTGCCTTATCCAAACCGCCTTTCCAGCAGCTTGATTTAGCGTTAAATGGTATATGTCTATCTGGTCTGACCATTTAAATCACCTTTTAAATTTGCCCGATTCTTGGTTAAAGTTTATGCACGCCAACTGTTGTTTTTACACTCAGCTAATTATTGAATTGGGCTGAATTTTGACAGTTGTCATGGATTTTGATAACGTATTGTGCAAATTTGGTATGACCAATTTACCTATGAAGTTAATTCTTACCAAATTGATTAAAATAAGTCAGCGGTCTGGCTAGGTCACATCATAAAAAATTGGCGTTATTTCAATGTCTTTAAAGATTAAAGCAGCAAAATTATCCGACGTAATACTAGAACAGCTTGAGAATATGATCCTCGAGGGCTCGTTATTACCCGGTGCAAAGTTGCCGCCTGAGCGTGAACTAGCTAAGCAGTTTGAAGTGTCGCGTCCATCACTTCGTGAGGCTATCCAGAAATTGGAAGCTAAGGGGCTTGTTACCCGTCGGCAAGGTGGTGGCACGTATGTTAAAAATCAGCTAGAAGAAGGGCTGACTGATCCGTTATTTGACTTGATCAGTAAGCATCCAGAATCTCAGTTCGATTTACTTGAGTTTCGTCATGCATTAGAAGGCATCGCCGCCTACTATGCGGCACTCAGGGGCACAGAGAATGACTTTGCAAAGGTACAACAAAGCTTTGACAATATTGCAGAGATAGGTGATGACTTGATGCAAAAGGCAAGGGCAATTAATGCTTTTCACTTTGCCGTTGCAGAAGCGTCACATAACGTCGTCCTGCTTCATCTTGTAAAAGGGATGCAGTCACTGCTTGAGCAAAACGTGTTGCAAAACTTAACGGTCTTGGTGCAAAAATCAGACGTGAGTGAGCAGCTCGGTGAGCACAGAAAGTTGTTATTAGATGCGGTGATCAATGGTAACCCTGAACAAGCAAGACTTGCTAGTAACGCCCACTTAGCCTTTATCGAAGAAGCGTTATTAGAAGCCGGTAAAGAGCGTTCGCGAATAGAACGTTCACTGCGTAGAACAAAACAGCAGTAATCGGACTTGATTCAGTAAGAATTGGCACAAATAGAATAAATTCGTATTTTAAACATAAGGAACACTCCATATGTCTGAAGTCAATAAAATTGACGTAGACGCGCTAGAAACCCAAGAATGGTTACAGGCGCTTGAGTCGGTCGTAAAAGAAGAAGGCGTAGAGCGCGCTCAGTTCTTGTTAGAGCAAGTATTAGAGCAAGCGCGTCTTGATGGCGTAGATATGCCAACAGGCACTACGACTAACTATGTCAACACTATCCCAGCAGATCAAGAGCCTGCGTATCCAGGGGATGTGAACCTTGAGCGTCGTATTCGCTCTATCATCCGTTGGAATGCTATTATGATCGTACTTCGTGCTTCGAAGAAAGATCTTGAGCTGGGCGGGCATATGGCCTCTTACCAGTCGTCAGCTGCATTCTATGAAATGTGTTTCAACCACTTCTTCCGTGCACCAAACGAGAAAGACGGTGGTGACTTAGTGTATTACCAAGGCCACATCTCTCCGGGCATTTATGCTCGTGCATTTGTTGAAGGCCGCCTAAGCGCTGAGCAGCTAGATAACTTCCGTCAGGAAGTAGACGGTAACGGTATTTCTTCATACCCACACCCTAAGTTAATGCCTGAATTCTGGCAGTTCCCAACGGTTTCTATGGGTCTAGGTCCAATCGCGTCTATCTACCAAGCGCGTTTTCTTAAATACCTAGATGGCCGTGGTCTAAAAGATACGTCTGAGCAACGCGTTTACGCCTTCCTTGGTGATGGTGAAATGGACGAGCCAGAATCACGTGGTGCGATTTCTTTCGCTGCCCGTGAAAAACTAGACAACCTATGCTACCTAATCAACTGTAACCTACAGCGTCTTGACGGCCCAGTAATGGGTAACGGTAAGATCATCCAAGAACTAGAAGGCCTATTTAAAGGTGCTGGTTGGAACGTGATCAAAGTCGTTTGGGGTTCTGGTTGGGATAAGCTACTTGCCAAAGATACTACGGGTAAATTGCTGCAACTGATGAATGAAACAGTTGACGGTGATTACCAAACTTACAAAGCAAAAGATGGTGCCTTCGTACGTGAACACTTCTTCGGTCGTTACCCAGAAACAGCAGCGCTTGTTGCTGATATGACTGACGATGAAATCTTCGCGTTAAAGCGCGGTGGTCATGAGCCATCTAAACTATTCGCTGCATTTAAAGCGGCACAAGAAACCAAAGGTCGTCCAACTGTGATCTTAGCTAAAACTGTAAAAGGTTACGGCATGGGCGCTGCGGCTGAAGGCAAAAACATTGCTCACCAAGTTAAGAAAATGGACATGACACACGTAGCACACCTACGTTCACGTCTAGGCCTAGATGACTTGGTATCTGATGAGCAATTACAAGAGCTACCTTACTTGACGCTAGAAGAAGGGTCAAAAGAGCACGAATATCTACATGCTCGCCGTAACGCGCTTCACGGTTATACACCTAAGCGTTTACCTAACTTCACAGAAACGCTTACGCTACCTGAACTAGATGCATTTAAACCGCTTCTAGAAGAACAAAAGCGTGATATCTCAACCACAATGGCATACGTTCGTGCGCTTAATATCTTGTTAAAAGACAAGAATATCGGCAAGAGCATTGTTCCAATTATTGCTGATGAAGCACGTACCTTTGGTATGGAAGGTTTATTCCGTCAAATCGGTATTTACAACCCGCACGGCCAAAACTACAGCCCAGAAGACCGCGATATCGTTTCTTACTACAAAGAAGCAACGTCAGGTCAGGTACTACAAGAAGGTATCAATGAGCTAGGCGCGATGTCTTCATGGGTTGCTGCGGCAACGTCATATAGCACGAACGACTTACCAATGATCCCGTTCTATATCTACTACTCAATGTTTGGTTTCCAACGTGTAGGTGATATGGCGTGGATGGCGGGCGACCAACAAGCGCGTGGCTTCCTATTAGGGGCAACTGCCGGTCGTACAACGCTAAATGGTGAAGGTCTACAGCACGAAGATGGTCACTCACACATTCAAGCAGGTACAGTGCCTAACTGTATTTCTTACGACCCAACGTTTGCATTTGAAGTAGCCGTTATTCTACAAGATGGTATCCGTCGTATGTACGGTCCAGAGCAAGAGAACGTGTTCTACTACCTAACGCTCATGAACGAAAACTACCATATGCCAGCAATGCCTGAAGGCGCTGAAGAAGGTATTCGTAAGGGTATTTACAAGCTTGAAAGCTACACGGGCGACAAAGCACAGGTTCAGCTAATGGGCTCGGGTACTATTCTGAACGAAGTACGTAAAGCGGCGCAGATCCTAAGCGACGATTACGGTATCGGTTCAGACGTATTCTCTGTAACGTCTTTTAACGAGCTTGCTCGTGACGGTCAAGATGCAGAGCGTTTCAACATGCTTAACCCAGAAGCAGAGCAAAAAGTGGCTTATATCACCAGCGTACTTGGTGACGCGCCAGCAATTGCTGCTACGGATTACATGAAAAACTACGCTGATCAAGTACGTGCATTTATGCCAAGCGCATCTTACAAAGTACTTGGCACAGACGGTTACGGTCGTTCAGACAGCCGTGAAAACCTACGTCGTCACTTTGAAGTGAATGCCGGTTACGTGGTAGTTGCTGCACTTGGCGAGCTAGTTAAGCAAGGCAAAGTTGAAAAATCAGTAGTGACTGACGCTATCAAGAAATTTGATATCGACACCACCAAAACTAACCCACTTTACGCATAAGAGGACGAGTGATGGCAATCGAAATTCATGTTCCAGATATTGGTGCCGATGAGGTTGAAGTAACCGAGATCCTAGTAAGCGTAGGTGACACGGTTGCAGAAGAGCAATCGCTTATCACTGTTGAAGGCGACAAAGCATCAATGGAAGTACCTGCCTCTGTGGCGGGAACAGTTAAAGAAATCAAAATAGCGGAAGGCGATAAAGTATCGACTGGCTCTTTGATCATGGTTTTTGAAGCGGCAGGTGAAGAAGCACCGGCAGAGCAACCAGCAGAAGAAGCTAAGCCAGAAGCAAACGCCTCTGGCAAGACAGAAGTGAAAGAAGTTCACGTACCAGATATTGGTGGCGATGAAGTTGAAGTAACTGAAATCTTAGTAGCTGCGGGCGATGTTGTTGAAGAAGAGCAATCGCTTATCACGGTTGAAGGCGACAAGGCTTCAATGGAAGTACCAGCACCATTTGCAGGCACTATCAAAGAAGTGAAAATCAACGCGGGTGACAAAGTGTCAACCGGTTCATTGATCTTCATCTTCGAAGTGGCAGGTAGCGGTGATGCACCTGCGACTAACGAAGCTGCAGAAGCGCCTGCTCAAGAGCAAGCACCTGCTGCATCAGCTGAAAAAGAAGTGCATGTACCAGATATCGGTGGCGACGAAGTTGAAGTTACTGAAATCATGGTTGCTGTTGGCGACAGCGTTGAAGAAGAGCAATCGCTTATCACGGTTGAAGGCGACAAAGCCTCAATGGAAGTACCAGCTCCGTTTGCAGGTACGATTAAAGAGATCAAAGTCAATGCCGGCGACAAAGTATCAACGGGTTCTTTAATCTTCGTATTCGAAGTGAAAGGCGCGGCACCTGCACCTCAGGCAGCTGCTAAAACTGAAGCAAAACCAGCTCAGCCTGCGGCTTCAGCGGCAAAATCTGAAGCACCAAAAGCCTCTGCACAAAAAGATGATTTTGTGGCCAATGATCAGTATGCCCACGCATCACCTGTGGTACGTCGTTTAGCGCGTGAGTTTGGCGTTAACCTAGCTCGCGTTAAAGGTACAGGTCGTAAGAACCGTGTACTAAAAGAAGACGTACAAAACTACGTGAAAGAGCTGGTTAAGCAAGTTGAATCTGGTCAAATCGCAAAAGGTGGCAACACTGGCGGCGGTGAGCTAGGTCTTATTCCTTGGCCAAAAGTAGATTTCAGCAAGTTTGGTGAAATAGAAGAGAAGAAACTTTCTCGCATCAATAAGCTATCGGGTGCAAACCTTCATCGTAACTGGGTACAAATCCCACATGTTACGCAGTTTGACGAAGCAGATATCACAGAGCTTGAAGCGTTCCGTAAAGAACAGAATGTGCTAGCTGAGAAGAAGAAAATGGGTGTGAAGATCACGCCATTAGTATTCGTGATGAAAGCGGCTGCAAAAGCACTTGAAGAGTTCCCAACGTTTAACTCTTCACTATCTGAAGATGGTGAGAGCTTAATCTTGAAGAAATATGTTCACATCGGTATCGCGGTTGATACACCAAATGGTCTAGTGGTTCCTGTTGTTCGCGACGTGAACAAGAAAGGCATCATTGAGATATCACGCGAGTTGATGGAAATTTCTAAGAAAGCACGTGACGGTAAACTGACGTCTGCTGATATGCAGGGCGGCTGTTTCACTATCTCAAGCCTAGGCGGTATCGGCGGTACGGCGTTTACGCCAATCGTTAATGCTCCTGAAGTTGCGATTCTTGGTGTTTCTAAGTCAGACTTCAAACCGAAATGGAATGGTAAAGAGTTTGAGCCGCGCCTAATGGTGCCGCTAAGCTGTTCATACGACCATCGTGTCATTGACGGCGCACTAGCAGCTCGCTTTACTGTGACACTTGCAAACTACTTAAGCGATATTCGCCAGCTAGTAATGTAAGAATAGAAACCGCATGACTTAGGTGATGCGGTTTTCTTGTATTTTATTGTTCCGCTTGATAATTAGGCGGGACAATAGAGAGTGTGAATGATACACTTTCGAGCAATAATAACTCTCTCTGCCCTGTGCCCCGAATCGGGTGTTTGGCAGGCACTTTGGGTCGGCTACTCTCGACGAGTAAACCCGTTCAAATAACAGTTAAGGTAATAACATGAGCAACGAAATCAAAACTCAAGTTGTTGTACTAGGCGGTGGTCCTGGTGGTTACTCTGCAGCATTCCGTGCAGCAGACTTAGGTTTAGACGTTACACTAATCGAATCTCGCGACACGCTAGGTGGTGTGTGCTTGAACGTTGGTTGTATCCCTTCAAAAGCCCTTCTTCACGTTGCAAAGGTAATTGACGATGCAGCAGAAATGGCTTCTCACGGTGTTTCTTTCGGTGCTCCACAAATTGACCTAGACAAAATCCGTTCATGGAAAGAGTCTGTGATCGGTCAACTTACAGGTGGTCTTGGCGGAATGGCTAAGATGCGTAAAGTAACTGTAGTTAACGGCTACGGTAAGTTCACAGGTTCTAACACTATCGCTGTTGAAGGTGCTGACGGTGCAAAAACAGTGACCTTTGATAACGCAATCATTGCAGCGGGTTCTCAGCCTGTAAGCCTACCTTTCATTCCTGAAGACGAGCGTATCATCGACTCTACAGGTGCACTTGAGCTTAAAGACGTGCCTGAAAAGCTACTTGTGCTAGGTGGTGGTATCATTGGTCTTGAGATGGGTACTGTTTACCGTTCACTAGGTTCAGCGATTGACGTAGTTGAGTTTGCTGATCAACTAGTACCAGCGGCTGACAAAGACGTTATCAAGATTTACCAAAAGTACGTTAAAGACAAGTTTAACGTGATGCTTTCTACTAAAGTTGTTGCTGTTGAAGCGAAAGAAGACGGTATCTACGTATCTTTCGAAGGCAAGCAAGCACCAGAAGGCCAAGTTCGTTATGACAAAGTACTAGTTGCTGTTGGTCGTACACCAAATGGTAAGCTAATCGACGCTGACAAAGCGGGCGTAAATGTTGATGAGCGTGGCTTTATCAGCACTGACAAGCAAATGAAAACCAACGTTGATCACATCTTCGCTATCGGTGACATCGTAGGTCAACCTATGCTTGCACACAAAGCGGTTCATGAAGGTCACGTTGCTGCTGAAGTTATCTCTGGTAAGAAGCATTACTTCGATCCTAAGTGTATTCCTTCAATTGCATATACAGATCCAGAAATCGCTTGGGTTGGTGTGACTGAGAAAGAAGCAAAAGAGCAAGGTCTAAGCATTGAAACTGCGGTATTCCCGTGGGCTGCTTCTGGTCGTGCAATCGCTTCTGCACGTACTGAAGGTTCTACTAAGCTTATCTTTGATAAAGAGTCAGGTCGTGTGATCGGTGGTGCTATGGTTGGTATCAATGCAGGTGAAATGCTTGGTGAAATTGGCCTAGCAGTAGAGATGGGTGCTGACGGTGAAGACCTAGCGCTTACTATCCACGCTCACCCAACGTTGAACGAGTCAATCGGTCTAGCTGCTGAAATCTTCGAAGGTTCAATCACTGACCTTCCAAACAAAAAAGCAGTGAAGAAAAAGTAAGTTTTTCTGAGCTTTCAAAAACCCAGCCTTGTGCTGGGTTTTTTTGTTTTTGGGACCCTAGGTTGTAACTCGCTCTTTATAACCTTGGCAGACTAGTTACTAAACAGTATGCTTAGAAAAGGGTCAAAAGTGTTGAGTGTACATGGAACAAATTGAGATATTTGAGATCCCAAGTCCGTGTAAGGGGATCTGTCAGGTAAATAATCGCGGTTATTGTAAAGGTTGCTATCGCAGTCGCGAAGAGCGCTTTGAGTGGAATAATCTTAATAACGAGCAAAAACGTAAAGTTATTGCGCTGTGTCAGCAACGATATAAAAGGTACTTGCAACGTAAATCAAAAACGGAGCAAGCAGATGAGCAAACAGGAGAAAACTTTAAATTTGATATTTAGCTTTGAGCATTTTTATTACCCCCTTTCGTTCGAATTCCTCTAGTTTTGCCTTGATTAGTGGAATTAATTGTTCATTGCGCTTATGCACGAAGTGAAAGCTCTCAACGACGGCTAAATTTTTTATTTGTAGGGTTTCTTCATTGATATTTTTTAAATGTGGTTTCAAGTGAAAGTCGAGAATAAGTGCTCCTTCAACTTGCTTCTGCATGACTAAATTGAGTTGTGCGACCGCGCTTTTCACCCCGATAACATAAGCTTGGATTTGGTGCTCAGCCAAATATGTGGTCGCTACAGGATAGCCGCTGCGAACCGTTAAGGATTGAAGCTCCCTAAGTTTACAATCGCCACAAAGGGTGAATAGCTGCAAGTTAAACTGAAACAACGGGTAATCAACACGACGCAAGTTTGGATACTCCTTTTCCACGCTCGCAACTCGAGCTAACTGTCCATCTAGGTTTCCTGCATTAGCTGCAATTAGAGAGCCTTTGTGATTAAATTCTTCAAGGCGTAGCTCTATGTCGAGAGATTGATAAACCATTCCCATAAGTTCAATTACATAGAGTGCTTGCGGGGTCTTTGGCGGTTGATTGAAATGCATAACTTTTGGCGTATCTGTGGCTGCTTGAGTCGCCGTTGAAATCATCATAATTAAACATAGTAATGCGGTTTTCAATCCAACTCCGTCAACTGATTACTTAGAAGTAGAGGCTATTAGTATACATAATTTTTACAAAAAAGTGCACAGCATCTCGGTTTAATCAAAACTAGATTTTGCTGCAATAGGTGTGTTGGCTTGTGATACACTTGTGGTTCCCTTCACTTAAAATTGAATGATGTGTAATGAGCCACAACCTATGTTTGCTACCTAGACAAGAAAAATACCAAATTCAACTTGAGTATGAAGCATCGTTTTGGGCGTACCAAATAAAACGAGGCAAAAAAAGTAGAGAAGCAATCTATGACGCGATCAATCAAAGGCCACTCTCTGAACAGGATACGTTGAAGCAAAAGTTTGAATTTTACTTGAGCCTGATGCTTGCTTGATGTATTCGGTTGAACTACTCCCAGCGATAATGACACCGCTCGTTAATAAGTTTTATGATGCTCAAAAAGCACGAGGACGAGCTGCAAAACACGACAACGTTTGGGTAGTTAAAGATAATAGTAAAATTATAGCGGCTTGTCGTTTACAGCCTGTAGATGGCTATTGGTTACTTGTAGGCGTTTATGTTGCACCGCAGTTTAGACGCAAAGGTGTTGCAAAAAAATTAATTGAATCAGCTGTTTATCATTTTCTCAGTGTAAACCCAGGGCAAACAGTTTATACCTTTGCATATCGCCACCTCTGTCATTTTTATACCGCACTTGGGTTTCAAAATAACTCATGCCAATTACCGTCTGAACTCGCTTCTCGCTTATCTAGTTATCTTGGACAAAACCGTCAACTCGTGGCAATGTATTACGTCTAATTAACAATCTCGGCCTTTTATGTTTCGCCTGTGTTTTATATTTTGCATTTGCCTATTTACTGCATTGGTAAATGCCGCGCAAATTTCACGACTTTCACCTGCTGAAGGGTTATCACAAAGTTACGTCAATACACTGCTTATCGACGAGCAAGGGTATCTATGGCTTTCCACTGAAGGTGGGCTTAACCGTTACGATGGCTATCAGGTACTGGATGTAAATGGACCCGATGGCGTACTTGATAAAGTGCAGGTAAATTATATCTATCAGGACAACCTTGGTGGGATTTGGATCACTACGGGTATTGCAGGGTTACTGCGATACGATCCGATGAAAGATGAGTATAGAAAATATATAGAACCACCGTCTACAGAGGACGAGTTTTATTCTAATTTGGTTAATATTGTTTTGACCAAAGATGATGATCATATGTGGGTTGTGCGTACCAATGATGTTGCGACCCTCAATATCCACTCAGGTAAGCTCAAGAGTGAGGTGACTTTACCGTTAGATGAAGAAAGTGGTTTTATACGCGCTGTTTATCAACATCAAGACATCTTGTTTATCGCCACTTCAGAGCGCTTGTTTGCATATCATTTAACAACGAAAAAATTAAGAACCCTCGATCACCTTGCTCCCATTGAACATCCTTATCAAACAAATACTAAATCACTATTTATTTTAGACCAGGATACCTTGCTCGTGGGTGCGGTTCAGGGGATGTATGAGCTAGATATTTCTCAACTACTAAAAGATTTTGACGCAGAGGTACAGTTTAAAACGCTGCTTCCCGAACTAAACATATGGAAAATGCTCAGGCATGATGAACATACCTTGCTGCTTGGTACTGACAAAGGTCTTGTTTATTACACGATTGAAGATGGTAATGCGGTTCGAGATAGGCGTTTGTCTTCAAGCGTATTTTTGCCGTCAAATACCAGTATTATCGATATTGTTAAAGACAACTATGGTGGCCTTTGGGTCGCCACAAAAGAAGACGGTGCATTTTACTTACCAGACAGTACGCTGGCGTTTGATAATGTTAGTGATCTTACCGTTGAAGGTGAAGGTTTTTCTCACAGTAATGTCTGGGCGATGCATGAATCTAATCAATTTTTGTGGCTGGCAACGAATGACGGCCTAACACGATACAATCCAAAAACCAGAGAGACTAAACAGTTTCTAAAGGGTTACTTGGGTGACGAAATTCTCTCAGAGTTTATTATCTGGAAGATTGCGGAGTATAAAAATAAGCTTTGGCTCACGACGGTAAAAGGACTGTTTGTCTTTGACCCTATTACTCACGAAGTAACAAGGCCCAAGGCTAACAATCCAGAAGATAAAGAGATATTGACATCCTTTGTGAAAGGTGGGGAGTTGTTATCTGATGGTAAGTTTTATTTCGTCAATAGTGACGTTGGGATGTTCGTTTACGATATTAATACAGCAGAGCTGACACACCTGACGAAGTCATTTGAAAATGTCGATCCGTTTCTTACTTATGGCTTCTACCCACCACTTCCAAACGAACCGCTTAAACCCCTTTACTACTATGCTGGCGTATTGCTGCAATATGATCCGCAGTTGGAAACGCTAACTGAGATCTATAAAGCGCCGAAAGCAAATAAGCATTTAGCGGTCGATATCACTACCTACACCATAGATAAAAATAATATCTTGTGGTTGTCGTTATCATCCTTTGGTTTGATTGGTCTGACGTTAGATGGTTACGAGCCAATTTATAACATCGATTTAAAAGCCCATAAAATAGATACTTTGATGTATGAAATGCGTCAAGACAAGGAAGGTATGATTTGGATGTCATCTCATAAAGGTATTTGGCGTCTAGACCCAGATAATTTGCATTTACAACAATTCACGACCGAAGATGGCATACTTTCTAATGAGTTTAACGGTGGTGCGTCGGTGATGTTGGAAGACGGTCGCATAGCCTATGGTATGTTGAAAGGGTTTGTGGTGTTTTCTCCCGATGACAACAGACCTAAAAAGCCATTACTTGATCATGTCAATATCACCAGCGTGGATTTAATTTCTCGCCCAAATCAAAAAGCCGGATTAAAGCAATTTGATCACATCGAGCTTGAGCATGATGACATTGGACTCGAAGTGTCATTCTCTGCAATGGCATTTAGTTATCAGGATCGGATTATTTATGAGTATCAAATATCTGGTGGTCAGAAGATCCTGAGTCGTAATCAAAATCGCGTGGTATTTCCTAAACTTAATCCCGGTGAATATGCGTTAAAAGTGTGGGCTAAAGATCCGTTAACGGGAGATTATACACCGCCTGCAAAATTAACCATTAATGTAAATTACCCCGCGTGGCGCTCACCTGTTGCGATTGCCGGATATGTTTTTCTTACGCTCTTACTACTGTCTCTTTGGAGCTATCGAAAGTATCGCGTTGAGCAACTTATTCTTGCCGCTCATAAGGAAACACAAGACCGCGAAGCTAGGTTGAAAATGGCGCTAGAGGGAAGTAACTCCGGCGTATGGGAGTGGCATGCGGGTAGTACCTTAATCTATCAGCCTCGATTAGTTACGGAGCTCGATTACGAGCTTGAGAGTGTCGGCTTGGATGATTATCTGCAAAAGATACATCCCTCGGATAGAGCCATGTTTCGCTTACAGTGGCTTGAGTTCGTCACAACGAACAAAGGCTTTATCGACTGTACTTATCGATTAAAAGACAGCAAAGGTCAGTGGCGTTGGTATAAGGACTTTGGCAAGGTACTTGAGTGGGATGAAGGTAATCCAACTCAGGTGGCAGGCACCTATACCAACTTAACGCGTGAGCGTTTATTTGAAGAGCGAGCCGCATTATTTGGGGCGGCGTTTGAGCAGACCCGTGACTGGGTAATGATCTTAGACAAAAGACTGCGTATTCAGGCTTGTAATCGGGCGATGCAAAATGCCTTTAACCTTGACTCTATCCCATCATCAAGCACTGCGGTGAAGCTTGGGATGTCGAGACAAAAACGTATGATGTATCTACGCCAGACGTTGGCGCTGGCTGTGCATCAGCATTTAAGCTCTGAGGAAGTGGTGAGTTTGCCCAATGGTGACGAAAGAGACGTACTTATAAAAATTAGTGCCGTGGCGAATAGCGATGGTGAACTATACAGTTATGTGGTGGTGCTTACCGATATTAGCCAGCAAAAGCGCACAGAAAAAGAGCTATACCAGCTTGCTAACTATGATTTACAAACTAAGTTACCAAATAAAGCGTTATTGATGGATAGAGTGCAGCACGCAATCGTGCATTCGCAACATACACATTTCGCACTTTTGGTCATAAAGTTTAACCGTTTGCAGAACCTATACGATATCTATGGTGCAGACTTTGTTGCTGAGTTGCTTCCTCTGCTTGCAACAAAGCTACGCTGCTGCTTCCGTGAGTTAGATAGCTTAGCGACGGGACATGATAAGTCGTTTTATGTGTTGATGGAGCACCTCGACAACCCTGAACAGGTTCATCAGTATGTTGAGTGTTTGGTTCACTCATTTAGTACTCCAATTGAAGCCGCAGGGCATACCGTACTTATGCAACCTGCCATTGGTATTGCAATGTATCCCGACGATGCGTCAGATGCTTTTGAGTTAAACCAAGCAGCAAAGGCTGCGCTTGAGCATGTTAATGTACAGCAAATTTCCAGTTATCAGTTTTTTCGCGAAGAAATGAATGGCAAGGTTAGGCGTTCACGAGAAGTCGAGCAAGCACTTATGAGGGCCTTAAAAAATGGTGAATTTAGTAATCATTATCAGCCTATTGTCGATGTAGAAAGCGATACTCTGCTTGGCTTTGAAGCGCTATTACGCTGGCCTGAAAATAGCGAGTTTTGTGCGCAGGAGTATGCGCTTGCTGCTGAACATGCCGGTGTCGTTACCGAGCTTACCTTACAAACCCTTTCTCGGGCATTAGTTGAATTGAGACACTGGCAAACCATGAAGCAAGACCTATATATATCCATTAATCTCTCGGCCATTGATTTTGAATCCTCAAGCTTAGTCGAGGATATTCAACAAGCACTGTGCCGCAGTAAAGTGTCGGGTCATTCTGTGGCCTTTGAGATAACAGAAACAGCTCTGCTTTCTAACGTTGAGAGCGCGGTGAAAGTGATGAAAGAAATAAAAGCACTGGGCTGTCGTATCTATATGGATGACTTTGGGACGGGGTATGCCTCTTTGACCTATCTGCAACAATTGCCTATTGATGTCATCAAGATAGATAAAAGCTTTGTACAGCAAATTGCTGAGGATCCTGAAAGCTATTTAATTATTCGCTCATGTGTAAATTTAGCGCATGGATTGGGATTAAAATGTGTCGCAGAAGGGGTGGAAAACGATCTACAGTATCAACGCATCAAAGCAGAGCAAGTTGATTATTATCAAGGTTACCGTTTCAGCTCGGCGATTAGTGGCGAACAAGTCGCGCAGCTACTCTCTGAAATATAGCTGTAGTCTCTTTGGCTACAGCTTTTTACCACAGTGACGACAGTACATATGATGGACGCGTTGACTACTCATTAGTTTAATTGCTTGGTTTGCTTCCAATTGACTTAAGCCAAGCTCTACACGAAGGGCTTCTAAATGGGCTTGTTCACTTTTGTCGACATCACCATCGACTAACGCATGCAATACCGCCTCATTGAATGCATCTCGACGTTTGCGCATTTGGTCCGCAAAGCTTGAGGCCAAGAGGCCGGTGGGGATCGCGACCATGCCCATACTGAGTAAAGTGATAAGGCCACCAAAAAATTGTCCAAGCGGGGTGATAGGCACAACATCGCCATAACCCACGGTGGTTAGAGTAGCCATCGCCCACCACATCGCTTTAGGAATGGAGCCAAATTTATCCGGTTGCACATCGTGTTCAATAAGATAAATTCCGCAAGAGGCCATGATTAGCACAACGCTCATGATAAAAAAGGCGGCAAGTAATGAACTCGATTCTTCTTTAAATGCTGCGAGTAGCAACTGCATGGCCCGAGAGTAGCGCGTCAGCTTAAAGATCCTGAGTAATCGAATAACACGTAAAAAACGCAGATCAAAGGTGATAAAGGCCATTAATATGGTTGGCAAAATAGCGATGAGATCAATCACCGCCAGCGGTGATATCAGATACTTTAGGCGCTTTTTCCAATTTGGTATATCCAAATGGCGGTAATCAAGCTTATCGACACAGCACCAAAATCTCAGTAAGTATTCAATGGCGAAGATGGTCACACTGACTAACTCTAGGGTGAGAAAGTAGTGATGGTACACAGTTGCTAAGTCGCGCTCAGATTCCAACACGATGGCAACGACATTGGTTAAAATCAGGGTGATGAGGAAGATATCAACTGCCCGCCCGAGTCGGCGGTATTGCCCTGTAGCCTCGAGCACCGCAGCCGTTTTTTCTCTGATGTGAAGTTGCATCAAGTTGCCAGCATCCCTTATCTTTTTTGTGTTTAGTTTAAGTGTAACACCATCTGAATGGTGCCTTCCTCAAAATCTCGAGATACGGTGAATCCGAGCTTTTTGGCAAGACCTATCATACCGCTATTTTCTGGCAGAGTGATCCCTTCTATACTTTGTACGTTTTGTTTACGACAGTGTTTTATAGCAGCTTCCATGAGTATTCGTCCAAGCCCAAGTCCTTGGCAGTCTGAGCGTACCACTACGGCAAATTCAGCCACTTGGTTATCTGGGTCCATCAATACGCGTGATACCCCAAGCGTTTGGTAGCTAGATTTATTCGGCACAGTGACGATAAACGCCATTTCTCGGTCGTAGTCAATTTGCGTCATTTTGGCGAGTTGCTCATGATTAAATTGCGGCAGCTCGCCAAAAAAGCGGCGGTATCTATCTTCTTTACTTAAAGACTGGTCAAATTCTTGGTGCGCTCTTTCATCCTCAGGGCGAATAGGTCTCAAGGTTGCAGGGCGGCCATCTTTTAATGTCACGGTTTTTACCAACTCTCGGGGGTAAGGCCGGATAGCCAAGCGTTTACGGCCTGATACTGGCTCGTATCGTCTTAGCGTAATACTGGCGTCGAGCACTTGGAACTGACCCGAACAGGCCAAAATAGGGTTGAGTTCCATATCAATAATATCGGGTTGGTCGACTACCATTTGAGAGACACGAGTGAGTAGGGCGCACAGACGGTATTTATCGACCTTTTCAGGCAGTGCTCGCTCCTTGATAAAGCCTTTGTCATGGGCGGCTGCAATCAGGTACTTTGCAAGGTTCATATTCAGTGGCGGTAATGCCACCGCAGCTTGCGAGAAATTAAGCCCGGTGCCCGCTTCACCCAGTAAAATAACAGGGCCAACACCGGGTTCGGTTTTTACTGCTATCCGTAATTCTTGTCCTCCAGCGCGTTTTGCCATGCGTTGCAAAGAGAAGCCTTCTATTTCAGCTTCGGGTGCCGCCTCGCGGATCCGTAGTAACATCGAAAATGCGGTTTGCTCTACTTCTTCGGCATCATTGAGGTTGAGCACAACCCCACCCACTTCCGACTTAGAGGGGATGTCATGACTTATCAGCTTAAGTGCAACGGGAAAGCCAAGCTGCTGAGCTTGCTCTTTTGCTTCTGAGGGGGTGAGTGCGATTTGCGTCTCTATACATTCTATATCGTAATTAGCCAGCACTTGAGAAGCTAAATGGGTCGCGAGTTTATTGGCGCCAGAGTTTAAAAAGTCATTGATTAAACGTTTGCTTTGCAGGTGTTGCAGCTGGTCTTCATCACTGTAGGATTCTGGTGTCTGTGTGAGATGTTTTTGGTTTCGGCGGTAGCTCACCAAGTGCATAAAGGCACCAACTGCACCTTCGGGTGTACGATAAGTTGGGATCTTAGCATTTGCGCATACAAGCCTTGCAGCGTAGGCCGCTTCTTCACCCATAAAATTCGTCATCACATAAGGGCGCGCCATTTTTGGAATTTTGGCTAGGGTTTGTGCAATGATCTCGGCATAAGCGGTACTTGGCGCAAGCGCTGAAGGAGTATGAATTATCAATAAGTTTTTGACTTCGTCAGCTTTTAACAGAACTTCTAGTGCTTGTTGGTAACGTTTTGGCGAGGAATCACCAAAAATATCTATAGGGTTACAAGCATGATCCGTTTGTGGGATCAGGGCGCTGAGCGCTTGCTTGGTCTGCTCGCTTAGTACCGTCAGTTTGCCTGAGTTCTGTAGTAAGGTATCGACCGCCATAATGCCAGGGCCGCCACCATTGGTTAAAATGGTCAGCTGTTCTACTTGCAGCAATTTGGGGTGTAAAGCAAGGGTTTGAGTGGCAGCAAATAGCTCCCTAAGATCGTTTACCCTCAGCATACCTGCACGTTGGAACATGGCATCATAAACTGCGTCATCGGAGGTATTGCCGCCGGTGTGATTCAGCGCAGCGATTGCGCCAGCCTTGGTTTTACCGGTTTTTATGGCGATGACGGGCTTACTAAATGCAGCGGCTCGAGCTGCGGAAATAAAGCGCCTAACATCGTCGATATTATCAATATAAAGCAAAATAGCTTGGGTTTTTGGATCCCGTCCGAGGAAATCGAGTAGTTCGTCGAAATCGATATCAAGGCAATCCCCAACGGAAACAAAGTAAGAAAAGCCGATTTTTTTATGTTGTGCCCAGTCCAGTATGGTTGAACATACCGCCGCCGATTGTGAAATAAAAGCAAGCTTACCGGGTGCTGCAACCGTATGAGAAAAACTAGCATTAATACCCAAGTGAGGAATGAGTAAACCGAGGCAATTAGGACCAAGCAAGGTGACTTTGGCTATTTTGGCGGCTTCTTTTAATAGTTGTTTATGCTGATTATCGAGACCCGCCGCGATGATGATTGCATGCTGACAACCAATTTCGCCAAGCTCATTGATGATTTGCACTAGGGTTTGTTTGTTGGTACAAATAACAGCGAGATCAGGGACTTTGGGTAACTGTCTAATAGTATTGTAAGCAAGCACTCCATGCACTGCGGTATGTTTTGGGCTGACGGGCATAATGGGCCCTTTAAAGCCGCCTTGCAGCAAGTTACGCATTACAATAAAGCCGGCGCGATCTGGATTGTTAGAAGCACCAATCACCGCAATAGATTGGGGGTTAAAAAATTGGCTAATACGCTTTACGCTCATACTGTTTCCTAGTTCAGCCGCAGCTCATAAGCACCACTCTACCATTTTGCTCGCAGTTTTCGAGTGCAATTAAGGTAGACTTTGATCTATCCCTATAATAATTGTACGAAAACTATGACTGAGGCGTAACGTTGAGGACAAAGATATGTCTACTATGAGTAAATATTTAGCTCCTGCGGCTTTGCTATCACTGGCGGTGATAGTGAGTGGCTGGATGGTAAAATCGACCATTCTAGAAGTAAAAGGAATGGAGCGAACGGTAAGTGTAAAGGGGTTATCGGAAAAGGAAGTAACGGCAGATACGGTGATTTGGCCTGTATTTTATCGTGATGCAGATAACGATCTGGAAGCGTTGGTTGAGCGCACTGAAAAGAAAAACGCAGCTATCCGCGCGTTCTTAACCTTACATGGCTTTGATGCTTCCGAGCTTTCGATATCAGCGCCTTCTATTACAGATAAATACGCCCAAGAGTACGGACAAAATAATCAGGGATTTCGGTATGTGGCAAAAGCTGGTGTGACAGTGTACTCCAATAATCCAGATAAGGTATCGCAAGCGCTAGGGCAGTTAAGTGAGCTGGCCAAACAAGGTATTGCCATCACCAAAGATGATTATCAAAATCGAGTTGAATATTTGTTTACTGGCCTTAATGATATTAAGCCTGAAATGGTGCAAGAAGCCACACAAAAAGCACGAGAAGTGGCGGTCAAATTTGCTAAAGATTCCGACTCTGTACTTGGCAAAATAAAATCAGCAAGACAAGGGCAATTTAGCATTCGCGATAGAGACAGTAATACACCGCAGATCAAAATTGTACGTGTGGTCACGAGCGTAGAATACTATTTATCGGATTAGTATTAGCGCTAACTGCATTGAATTCACTCCCTATGCCAGCTATTGGTGCGTAAATTTGCCTTGCCTACAGGAAGCAGTGTTACCACTAAAACTCTCTGGCTGGACAAGGGGGAAATTAAGGTGAACTTTAAAAACAATAAGTTAGCTTATTCCTTATCCAAGACTCAGGTTGATTACTTTGTATCATCAGTGGAATATCTTAAGCTGAGCCAGAGATAGTGCTTTTCTATCAGCGTGTATTGATTAGATGGGTAGAGCTAGTCAATATAGGCTAAAGGGTAATAATACAGACTTGATGGTAACGATTTGATTTTTAAATTTTTATGTGTTCTCAGGTGGATCATATTTCTTAGTAGTAATTAGCCTGATAAACAAATTGTTTCTCAGTTAAGGCTATACTCAGTGAGCTAACAGCTCTTTATAATCTTTTATGTAATGCTGGTGCAGCAATGTCTAATGACATCGCTGCTCAGTGAGTCAACTAACGATAGTGGCTCGCTTTATTTTTCCTCTTGCTCCTTAAGCACGTAGATCTCACCATCGAAACTACCTTGAATGGTCAATCCTTGGCCTGCCAGTTCCTTGAGATATTCAATATGCTCTTGGGTAATATGTTGACCCGGCACCAAAAGCGGAATACCCGGAGGATACGGGGTGACTAAACCTGCACAAATACGGTTGTTGCTCTTGCTAATAGGCACAGATTCACGTTCACCGTAGAAGGCATCACTAGGAATACAAGCAAGGTCAATAGCGGGTAAATTCTCAGGTAAGCGTGAGCGTCGCGTTGACTTCGATAGTTTTACCTTGCCGCCATCGAGCTTCTTTAAGGCATTGTATAAACGAATGATCTTTGAGCGTGTACCTCCCAACGTCAGTAAGACCAAGATGGTACTGTGCGTGTATTTCTCAATCTCCAGCCCAATTTCGTCCAGCAGAAATTTATGAATATCCTTTAATGAGTACGGTAGTTCACTAATATCTATGAGGATTTTAAGCGGATCATGCCCCATATTATCGCCACTAAAATGTGGGAATATGTTCATGAAGTCTTGCTTATCAAGCACTTTGATATGTTTGAGCGAGGCCATCTGCTGTTTGAACTCTGTAACATGGTTCAGCAGCGCATTGAGTAACTTATAGCCTTCCATCTCTAACTGCTTTTGGCACACATCCAAAGACGCAATAAGTTGGTATTTGGGCGAGGTGCTGGCGTAGATACTGTAAATCTCACGGAAGAAATCAGCATCAAAATCGGGGTCATTAATATGGATATAAGACGCCTGCGAAAATGCCGATACGACTTTATGCGCCGAATGAGTGACATAATCGGCACCTGCATGAATGGCGGAGTAATGGCGCAAGCTGGGGTGAAATAGCGAGTAAGCAAACCAAGCTTCATCAATAAAAACTTTGATGCCATGCTGATGGGCGAATTCTACGACTTGTTTCAGATCGCTCAGCAAACCATCATAGGTACAGCCTGTGAGCACCAGTAGTTTTGCATCGGTATTTTGTTCAATCGCTTGCTTGATGTCAGCCAGTGAAGGCGGTGCGAATATGCCATATTTGGGATTTAAGATACTCGATAAATAGATAGGGAAACTGGCCGATTGCAAAATGCCATAGTGCACAGACTTATGACAGTTACGGTCGATGATCACCTTATCGCCCTTGCGAAGGAGGGTTTGCAAAATAATTTTATTCGAGGTGGACGAACCGTTGGTCACGAAGTAGGTGCGTTTAACCTCAAACGTTGCTGCTGCGGATTCCTGAGCGCGGCCAATGGTATTGGTGCTGTCTGACAGTGAACCTAACGAATCAACCGAGACAGACAAGTCTCCGACAAATACATTACGGCCATAGAATTGATAAAAATCTTTGATATAAGGAGAGTTTCTAAAGCTCGAACCGCCGCTGTGACCTGGAGTATGCCAAGAGTCGTTCGCTTCGCCGACATAACTGCGATACGCGGTCCAAAATGGCGTCTCGGCTCTGTCATCAAAGTCGTTGATCATATAACCTAAAATGGCTTCAGGATCTGAGATAACTTCATCTTTAAAGAAGAAAGACTCGATTTCCTCGGATTCGTTGACTATCTCAAGCCCTTTAGTGTCATCACCAATAACATAAACCGGTAATTCTAGACGAATACTTTTTAATTGCTCGATAAAGCGACTATAGGTTTGTTCGCCACTTTTCTGTTGCACATCCCAACTCAGCACGACAGCTTGAATATCACCATCTTCAGTGACATGCTCCAAGGCTTTTGAAAGTTCGAGACATTCAATAATATCGATTTGAACATCCTCTCGCTCAAAATTAGGGATCGTTTTTGACAGATTGCTTGAGAGCGCTTGCAATACGGCTGGCTCTTGTTCTATTAACAAGATACGAAGGACAGGTAGCATAATGATATTCGCATTAAAATTTAAAGACTTTCATTAGCATAAAGAAAGCGTAGTGATTTGTGAAATCAATACTTTGAAAATGTTCTAGAAATTGTAAAACGGATGTAGGCGAGGGAGTTGTTGCGAGTGATGGAAAGTGTGCTATTCAACATAGGAAACAGGAAGGTTTCGAGTATCAGGCGTGTCTGAGTTAAATTTGGGATAGGGTGTTTTTGACGGCTGTATTACGATTGCTTTTCAATGATAAATACAGTAGTGATAAAAACAACAGTACTAGCTAACAGATCAATAGGAGTCAAAATGAGATGGGTTAATTATGTTGTGTATGTGTTCTTATTTGGGTGTTTAATCAGCTTCCCTTCATGGGCTGATACAAATAACTTGTCGGGAACATTGGTTGTTGTAAATAAAAAGGGGGACTCGGTTGATTTCATCGATCTTAGCAGCCGAAAAATTAAGCTGACGCTCGCAACCGGCAGAGGACCACATGAATTAGCAATGAGTGCCGACGGGCATACGGCTGTTGTCACTAATTATGCACGTGGCAATAGTCTAAGTGTTTTTGACGTTCGGCAAGCAAAAAAAGTTAAAACCATTGATTTTTCTCGTTATCCAAGGCCACATGGCGTGTTGTTTTTAAAAGACCAAAAACGCGTTGCAGTATCGTCTGAAGGCTCCGACAGTGTGGTAATCGTTGATATAGAGTCGGGGAAAATTGATAAAGTAATAGCAACAGAGCAAAGAGGCTCTCATATGGTGGCGCTGCCGGCGTCTAGCGAGCGTGTTTACACCACAAATATGCGCGCAGATTCAGTGTCTGAATTAGATGTAAAGTCAGGTGCCTTACTTCGCAAAATTTCAATGCCAAAAGTACCAGAGGCTATCACCATAAATAAAAGTGGCTCAGAGCTCTGGGTTGGTAGCAACGATGATGGCTTAGTTACCGTGTTTGATGTAGCAAATGAGCGTATAATTAAGCAATGGAAAGGCTATAGCTTTCCATACCGTGTGTTACTTACCCGCGATGAGCAGTTTGCTGTGATCTCAGACTATAGGAATCACACCCTTGATGTGATCGATGCAATGCACAAAGAAAAGCTGCGTCAAATAAAGTTTGAGCCGGGAACAGGACCAAAAGGCGTGATCCTCCATCCAGACGATCGCACTTTATTTTTATCCGCTTACCAAAAAAATAAGGTCCTTGTTATAGATATTGTATCTGGCAAAACCTTATTTGAACTCCCTACTAGTAACGGACCAGATGGAATAGGGTATTCAGCAGTGGTATTGCCTTAGGCTAACCATCACGTCGATACGAATGTGGCGTGAAGTAGGAGCTGCTTTACGCAGCGATCTGTGCTTTCATATCGCTTGAACAATTTTACGAAACAACAAATTCACGGTAACCACCACAAATAAAAGTTGTGCTTATGCTAAAACAAAGATTAGCTATCAGTCTTCTCTTTAAACTCACACAAGTCTTCAATAATACAGCTGCCGCATTTGGGCTTTCTTGCTGTACACACATAGCGGCCATGGAGAATAAGCCAGTGGTGGACGTCCACTTTAAACTCTGTTGGTACCACCTTTTCTAGCTTTTGCTCGACAGCCACTACATCTTTACCCATGGCAAACTTAGTGCGGTTAGAAACGCGGAAGATATGGGGGTCTACGGCAATTGTCGGCCTGCCAAAGGAAAATTAAAGTAGATACGGATGCACTCTTGAGAGTACCAATAGCAGATGTTTGGCTTACATCACAAAACTACTTTTAATGGAGGTCTAAGTCATCAAGCGGTTAAAGAAACTTTAAGTCACAGAAACAGCTATTCCAACTAAATGAAGGTATTCCTGCTAAGTGAACGAAAAGGGGCTAATGGTTATTGTTCCCAATAAGGTGTGTCACCAAAATACTCTGAAAAATAATCAATAAAGGCCCTTACTTTGGGGGCTAGCAATCTTGAACTTGGGTAAACAGCCCAAATTGCCGTATTTGAAATAAGCGGAAAATCTTTTAATATTTGGACTAATTCACCACTTTTAATCTGTTGGTAAGCACTCCATTTAGAATTGATGGTGATACCTAAGCCATTAATGCAGGCATCACGAACAGCTTCACCATTATCGGTGCGTAACCTTCCCTTGACCTTAATATTGAATTGACCTTTTTCTGTTTGAAAATACCAATTATCGAGACCCATTAGGGTAATGCATTGATGAAAATTTAATTCATCAGGGAGCTTTGGCTCACCGTATTTTGCTAAATAATTTGGCGAAGCACACAATATTCGGGTATCTGGTGCTAACTTTCGAGCAATTAAACTTGAATCTTTTAGTTCTGAGTTACGAATGGCAATATCAAAGCCGCCTTCAACTAAGTCGACAATAGAATCTGAAAGTTTCAAATCAATGGTTAAATCTGGATAACGCACAAAGAAGTCATTCAATGCGGGTAATAAATGCATCCGCCCAAAAGATGCAGGTGCAGCAACCCGTAAAGTTCCGATTGGAGAAGTGCTGCCTGCCCCTACCGATGCGCGTGCCGCACCAACGCTAGCCACTACATCTTCTGCATGTGGCAGAAACGCTTTTCCTTCCTCGGTTAATGATACTTTACGGGTAGTTCGGTGAATTAGCCTAACGCCCAGCCCATCTTCTAGTTTGTTAATATGCGCACTCGCAACGGCAGGAGATAAACCTAACTCCTGTCCAGCCATACTTATGTTATGAGTTGCAGCAATCCTAATGAACAGCTTTAGATGGTCAATATTCAATATTATCAATGAAAACCAAAAAGTGATTTCTTATTTTGCTCTATTATCAATCAATTTTCTAGTGGATATGCTTACTCCATCAACTACTAAAGAGAAATTAGGATGAACACATCAATGAAAGCAATGATAGTAAACAGTTTTGGTAGCGAGAATGTATTTGAAGTTTGCGAAATTACTAAACCCCAAGTAAAAACTGGGCATGTTTTAATAAAAATTGCGGCAACAAGCGTTAATACAGTAGATACCATGATCAGAGCAATGGGTGATAACTTACCTATTGCACCAGCATTGCCTGCTGTCTTAGGGATGGATTTTGCCGGCACTGTAGAAGAAGTTGGTGAAGGTGTAACTGATTACAAAGTCGGTGATAAAGTTTATGGGTGTGCAGGTGGTTTGGCTGACCTTCAAGGAACATTGGCTGAGTACATGGTCGCTGATGCAAAATTGATTGCCCTTAAACCCCAAAATTTATCGATGCGAGAAGCAGCTGCATTACCATTAGTCGCTATTACCGCTTATGAAGGTTTGATGAGAGCAGGTATTAGTGAAGGGCAGAAGGTATTGGTACATGGTGGTTCTGGCGGTGTCGGTCACGTTGCCTTGCAACTTGCCAGATATTTTGGTGCAGAAGTTTATTCAACGGGTGGTGGTGATAGTCAGCTTGCCTTAATTGAGAAGCTAGGTGCTAAAGCTATTAATTATAAAACGGAAACAGTCGCAGGCTATGTTGCCAAATTTACTGAAGGTCTAGGATTTGATGTTGTGTTTGACTCTGTAGGCGGAGAAAACATGAGAAATTCGTTTGAAGCAGCCGCATTGAATGGTCAAGTTGCGTCAACAGTAGCTATGGTAAACATGGATTTATCGTTAGCCCATTTTAAAGGGTTATCATTACATGTTGTCTTTATGCTGATACCTATGCTGCACAACATTAAACGAGAAGAACATGGGAAAATTCTAAATGAAATATCGCAGATTGTTGAAGCTGGCGAATTAACGCCTGTTCTGGATAAAGAAACATTCTCTTTAGAGGAAGCGGGTAAAGCCCATGAGCGTTTAGCCAGTGGTAAAGCCATGGGGAAAGTGGTGATCAGCATTTAATTTGACCAGTTTTTTTGAAGTACTTGCCTTTAGCTATTAATCACGGATTAATATGGGATAGATTATGAAATTTTCAATTAAGGCTTCGATAGCAGCAATATTTATATTTTGTAATGCGTTTGCTTCAGACATAAATGCAAAAGTAGTTTCTGCGGACGATATTACTTGGGGCTACTTAAATCCCTTGAGAGGCGAACTTAGCCCTGGTGCTGCCAATCTGTGGGGCGATCGAACTAAAGATACAGCGACTGGTATGTTAGTTCGCTTCAAAAAAGGGTTTGAATCGCCACCTCATATTCACAACATTACTTATCGAGGTGTAGTAATTAATGGCTTAATGCACAATGACGATCCAAGTGCCGAGAAAATGTGGCTGCCTTCTGGCTCTTTTTGGACACAACCTGCGGGCGAAGATCATATTACCGCGGCGAATGGAGATAGTAATTTAATTTATTTAGAAATAGATTCTGGCCCATACCTCGTTCAACCATCAGCCGAAAAATTCGATAATGGCGAGCGTCCTTTAAATCTGCATCGCGATAACCTCGTTTGGCTAAATAATCATGATCTACATGACATCAAAGCAGAGGGGGTGAAGTCTAGCTTTCTTTGGAATAGTAATTCGACATTAGGGGGCTCGATGGTTAAATTACCTGTAGGCTTTAACGGTTCTATCTCTACCCAAGCTAGTGAATTTCGGATGGTGGTAATTTCAGGGGAAATTAATTATCGAGCTAACCCAAAAAATGCTGTGAAAAATTTAGCCGCTGGCAGTTATATTGAGTCAACTGGTCAGTTTAGCCACAAAATTACTAATCAAACTGACCGAGAAGTCATCATATACATCCGAACAAATGCGAAGTATCAAGTAATATAAAAACGCAACGTTTTATATTAGGTGTAGCGACAATTCAGTTCAAGTCGCTACACAATATACTTTTTGTTGAAATTACCTATAAAGATAATAACTCAATTCATTATTATTTGAGTGGAAGGTTATTCCGTTTTCTCTTTAAACTCACATAAGTCTTCAATAATACAGCTGCCGCATTTGGGCTTTCTTGCTGTACATACATAGCGGCCATGGAGAATAAGCCAGTGGTGGACGTCCACTTTAAACTCTTTTGGTACCACCTTTTCTAGCTTTTGCTCGACTGCTACTACATCTTTACCCATGGCAAATTTGGTGCGATTGGAGACGCGGAATATATGGGTGTCTACGGCAATTGTCGGCCAGCCAAAAGCGCAGTTTAGTACCACGTTGGCGGTTTTTCGGCCGACACCCGGCAGTGCTTCTAGTGCTTCACGGTTTTCAGGAACTTCGGAGCCGTGTTTGTCGACGAGGATCTGACACATTTTATAGACGTTATTGGCTTTTGAATTAAATAAACCAATGGTTTTGATATAGTCTCTTAAGCCTTCAAGGCCAAGCTCCAGAATTTTCTCAGGTGTGTTGGCAACAGGGAAGAGTTTGCGTGTCGCTTTGTTTACCCCAACATCAGTGGCTTGTGCTGAGAGGGTAACGGCAACTAAAAGCTCGAAGGGTGACGAGTATTCTAGCTCAGTTTCAGGGTGCGGATTTTCGTCCCTGAGTCGCGTGAGTATTTCTATACGTTTTTGTTTATTCATAAGATTTACTTGCTAAATTCAATGACGGTAGCATGCAGTTACTTTCATTAAGCAGCGATAGTGACGGTATCGCTGCAAATTGGCATTATTATTACCGCATTAGTTTAAGTTAGTGACCCGTGCTCTAGGACCTTTTACTTCTTCGGCTGTTGGCGCTGCTTTGGCTTTGAGCTGAGCGTCGATAATGTTTTTAGCGGCAATCAAAAAACCAAGGCCCAAAAAGGCGCCTGGTGGCAGGATTGCAACTAAAAATTGATGATCGAATGAGAAGATCTCAATACGCAATACACTTGCCCAGTTGCCAAGGAGTAGCTCGGCACCATCAAATAGTGTTCCTTGACCAATCAATTCGCGCATTGCACCCAGTACAAATAGCACCAGTGCAAAACCCAGCCCCATCATTAAACCATCCCAAACCGATAACAACGGACTATTCTTCGAAGCGAATGCCTCGGCACGACCAATAATGGCGCAGTTGGTCACGATCAACGGTATAAATATGCCAAGGGACTGATACAGACCAAAGGTATAAGCGTTCATGAGTAGTTGAATAACCGTAACAAAGGCGGCGATGATCATCACAAACACGGGAATACGAATGTCTTTTGGCACCCAGTTTCTCACCACCGATACGGTAAAGTTAGAACCAACCAGTACCAGTAATGTGGCAATACCAAGCCCCAAGGCATTGGTTACCGTTGAAGTTACTGCAAGGAGTGGACACAGCCCTAAAAGCTGTACCAGTGCAGGGTTATTTTGCCATGTACCTTCTTGAAAGAGCGATTTAAACTGACTCATTGCGACACCTCGCAAGTATTAGGCGCGTTAAATAGCGCATCAAAATGCGTTTTGGCAAACCATGCGGCCTGATTTACCGAGGTTACCACGGCACGTGGGGTAATGGTTGCGCCAGTAAATGAATCAAATTGACCGCCGTCTTTTTTCACATTCATTTTAGGATCTGCTTCACCTTCAACTTGAACACCGTTGAAAGTCGTTACCCAAGCCGATTTTGCCAGCTCGACCTTATCACCAAGGCCTGGGGTTTCTTCATGGCGCGTTACACGCACACCTGAGATCAGACCTTGTCTATCGATAGCGGTTAAGACATCAATATTGCCACTGTAGCCTTTGGGGGTGATGTGTCTCACTAACAGGGCTGAGGGTTCGCCATTGAGTCTGGCTCTGTAAATGGTGTGCGGGCCGCCAGGGCCGAGTTCTAGTGCGTTGCTGGTGGTGCAATCCAAATACAGTGTATTGTCGTACTTACCTGCTGCAATCACCTGAGAAAGCAGTTGCATCAGGTGCTGCTGCTCTTGGCTGGCAATTTTATCTTTGGTGAGGTCATTAATCAGTGCGACCGCCCCTGTTGTTGCCAGTGCAAATGCCGCGAGGATGAGGCCATTTTTCTGCATCGATTGAATTATCATGATTTTGCTCCATGACCATAAGTACGAGGCTGAGTGTAATGATCGATAAGTGGTACGGCCATATTCATGATCACAACTGCAAATGCAACGGCGTCTGGATAGCCACCAAATTGACGAATAACATAGACTGTTAAGCCGATTGCCGCGCCGTAAATCAGGCGACCTAAGTTAGTGGTAGAGGCCGACACCGGATCGGTGGCTATAAAAAAGGCACCAAGCATAGCGCCGCCACTTAACAAATGGAATAGGGTGCCCGGCTCTGATTCAGGGGCAATGATATAGCCAATTGCGCTAGCAAGGCCAAGACTGGCAATAAAGGCTACAGGAATATGCCAGTTGATCACTTTGGCTTTTAGCAGATAAAGACCACCTAGCAAAAAGGCCAGGTTAACATATTGCCAACCAAGTCCCGCAAGTGCTCCAAAACCCTGCTTATTCATCGCCTCATTCACGGTTAAGCCTTGCGAGACTGCGGTTTTTACCGAGTCTAATGGCGTGGCACCAGTCGCACCGTCAATCACCCCTGCACGCCATACGTCAAGTGAGACACCTTGGCTGGTGGACTCGGTAAAGATCATCGCGAGTTGGTCGACAAAGCTTAGCGACTCTAGCGTGAGCGCTTGAATAGGTGACCATGAAGTCATTTGTACAGGGAAGGAGATCAGCAATAATACATAGGCCGCCATGGCCGGGTTGAAAAGGTTAAAGCCTAGGCCACCGTATAGCTGTTTTACAATTGCGATGGCAAAAAATGCGCCAATGACAGTTATCCACCAAGGGGCTAGTGGCGGAATACTGATGGCCAGTAGCACAGCAGTGAGCCAAGCACTACCGTCGCTGAGGCTGTGCCATATCGCTCGACCTCTTAGCTTTAGCACTAGCGCTTCAGCAAGGCTTGCGGTAATAAGCGCCAAAGCCAACTGGATCAATACACCAAAACCAAAATAGTAGGTTTGGACTAAGATCCCGGGAATACAGGCTGCCATGACGGTCATCATGATTTTGTTGACCGACTTATGGCTATGATTGTGCGGGGATGAGGCCATGGTTAGTTTCATGACGGTTCATTTCCTTCTTGTTCTTTCGCTTGCTTCTTCGCTTTTGCTCTTGCAATTGCGGCTTTAACGGCGGCTTTTTTACGTGCTTCAGGGCTGGCTTGTTGCTGCTCAGATGTGCCCTCAGCACCTTGCTCTGTACCGCTGGAGTCTGTTTCTGATCCCGCCGTTGGCTCATTTGTTTCTTCGCCTTGCTCACTCACGCTTTCGCCAGCTTCTTGTGCCTCTTTAGCGGCTTTTTTGGCCTTAGCTCTGGCAATTGCGGCGGCAACGGCAGCTTTGCGTGGATCTTCCTCGGCGCTTGCCGTTGGAGCGGCTTCTGCTTGTTCGCTCACGCTTGCGCCAGCTTCTTCCGCCTCTTTAGCAGCTTTCTTGGCCTTAGCTCTGGCAATTGCGGCGGCAACGGCAGCTTTACGTGGATCTTCGTCAGCACTTTCCGTTGAGGCGGCTTCTGCTTGTTCGCTCACGCTTGCGCCAGCTTCTTCTGCCTCTTTAGCAGCTTTCTTGGCCTTAGCTCTGGCAATTGCGGCAGCAACGGCGGCTTTGCGTGGATCTTCCTCGGCGCTTGCCGTTGGAGCGGCTTCTGCTTGTTCGCTCACGCTTGCGCCTGCTTCTTTAGCCTCTTTAGCAGCTTTCTTGGCCTTAGCTCTAGCGATTGCGGCGGCAACGGCAGCTTTACGTGGATCTTCCTCGGTGCTTGCCGTTGAGGCGGCTTCTGCTTGTTCGCTCACGCTTGCGCCAGCTTCTTCCGCCTCTTTAGCTGCTTTCTTGGCTTTAGCTCTGGCAATTGCGGCAGCAACGGCAGCCTTTTTATCGCTTGGCGCTGCATTGGCTTCAGGCTCAGCTGTGTCTTCTGCGGCTGCTTTTTTGGCTTTAGCCCGGGCGATTGCAGCAGCTACGGCTGCCTTTTTATCATCTGTTGCTGCTGGCTCAGACTCAGATGATGCTTGGGCTGCGGCCTTTTTCGCCTTTGCACGGGCAATGGCGGCGGCTACTGCGTCTTTTTTATCTGTGCTTTCAGGCTGATCAGTTTTTTCTTCTTTATATTTACGCGCCTGCGCTTTGCGTTTTTCACGCTCTTCTGCAATGGCGCTGTTATCCGGCTCTAATTCGCCGTTCTCACCTCGTTTGGCTTTGGCGCGTGCAATCGCAGCTTGGACTGCGGATTTATCTGACTGCTTATCCTTAACGCGTGAGAGTGCTTCTTGCACTTTTTCTTTATCTGCGGCTCTCGGCGCAGCACCTGCCGAACGGCGTTTATGTTTATTTTGGCGTTCTTCTTGTTCGCGCTCTAAGCGCTCTTTTCTTGCCTCAAAACGCTCTTTAGCACGCTCTGCTTTGACTTGTTCGAGCTTTTGTTCGCGAATGTCGGCTTTGGCTACACGATAGTATTGCACTAAGGGGATTTCGCTTGGACAAACATAAGAGCACGCACCACATTCGATACAGTCAAAGAGGTTGTATTCCTCTAACTTTTGGTACTCTTTGCCTTTAGCAAACCATTGTAACTGCTGTGGTAATAAGCTTTGAGGGCAGGCATCTGCACAGGCACTACAGCGAATGCATGCCTTTTCGTCCCCCGGGATCGCAAGTTCTTGGTTGTCTGGCGCGAGTATACAGTTGGTGGTTTTGACCACTGGGATCCTAACCGATGGCAAGGTAAAGCCCATCATTGGACCGCCCATGACTACGCGCTGCGCCTCTACTGGTGAAAAGCCTTGTGAGTCTAGCAGGTGCTTTATTTCAGTGCCGAGTAAAGCCCACACGTTGCTTGGCTGACCAATGGTATTACCGGTCACGGTAACTACACGCTCAATAAGTGGTTTACCCTCAAAAATGGCTTGCCAAATTGCGAACAGTGTTCCAACGTTCTGCACTAGAACGCCGATATCCGCTGGTATTCCAGCACTTGGTACTTCTTTGGAAGTTAATAGCTTGACCAGTTGCTTTTCACCACCTGAGGGGTATTTGGTTGGCACACTACGGACTAAGATATCCTGATTATGCTGAGCCGCTGCGGTGATCGCCACAATGGCTTCTGGTTTATTATCTTCAATGCCAAACAACACTTTTTGTGGCTTCAATATACCTTGTAGCACTTCGACGCCTGCGATGATTTCTTTGGCGTGCTCACGCATCAAACGATCATCGGCTGTAATATATGGTTCGCACTCAATGCCATTGACGACTAAAAACTCAATGGGCTTTGGGCTGTCTGCTTTGACATAGGTTGGGAATCCCGCACCGCCCATACCGGCAATACCAGCTTGGTGGATAATATCGATAAGCTGTTTGTTATCCAGCGTGCTAATGTCGCTAATTGGGTTCAGTGGTGTCCACTTATCTTCACCGTCTGGGCGCAAAATAATACTGAGCTCAGGTAGCGCGGATGGATGCGCCGACGGCATCGGTTTTATCGCTTCAATGGTGCCAGATGTGGGGGCGTGAATGGGCAGCGACCAGTTCGTGCCTGGAGCCGTCAATGCTTGACCCTTAAGGACGTGATCGCCAGAGTTAACTAACAGGCTACCATTGGCACCAATGTGCTGCTTTAGTGGCAGGATTAGTTTATCAGGCAAAGGTAAACGAGCAATCGGTTGTTGGTTGGATAATGTCTTTTGCTCTGGTGGATGGATGCCACCTGGGAACTGCCACAGTTTTCCGCTTTCTATTTGTTCAAGTAATGTTTCCACTTAAACCTCTTAATCAATCTGTGTCACAGGAATGGCGTCTAGCTGCCACTTCCACGTTTGCTTGGTCTGTGCAACCGGGATCATATCAATACAATCGACCGGGCAGGGCTCGACACACAGATCGCAGCCTGTGCACTCGTCGATGAGCACGGTGTGCATTTGTCTGGTTGCACCAACGATAGCATCCACGGGGCAAGCTTGAATGCATTTGGTACAGCCAATACATTCGTCTTCACGAATGTAAGCCACTTTCTTGACCGGCTCTGCGTCTTCTCCGCCAGCCAGTGGCTTTGCTTCTACGCCCATTAAGTCCGCCAGTTTTTTCACTGTAGCTTCACCGCCGGGAGGGCATTTATTTACGTCATCGCCATTCGCAATCGCTTCAGCGTAAGGTCGACAGCCGGGATAGCCACACTGGCCGCATTGAGTTTGTGGCAGAATAGCGTCTATTTGTTCAACAATTGGGTTGCTTTCAACTCGGTATTTCACTGCTGCATAGCCAAGCACAATACCAAAAATAAGCGCCAGCGCACCCAGTGCAAGTAATGCGTAAAGTAATGTCATATCTAAAACTTAACCAATCCAGAAAAGCCCATAAACGCAAGCGACATAAGTCCTGCGGTGATCATCGCTATCGATGCGCCTTTAAAGGGGGTCGGCACGTCAGCGACAGCCAAACGCTCACGCAAAGCGGCGAATAGCACCAAAACCATAGAAAAGCCAACCGCAGCGCCAAAACCATAGACTGCAGACTCTAAAAAGGTGTGGTCTTTTTTGATATTAAGTAGTGCGACGCCTAGTACAGCGCAGTTGGTGGTGATCAAAGGTAAGAAAATTCCCAGTAACCGATACAAGGTTGGACTGGTTTTACGTACCACCATCTCTGTAAATTGCACAACCACAGCGATAACCAAAATAAAGCTCATCGTTCTTAAAAAAGTGAGATCGAGCGGCAATAAAATATACTGATTGACCAAATAGCTGGTGACTGAGGCTAGCGTAAGAACAAAGGTGGTCGCTAACGACATTCCCACTGCGGTATCCAATTTTCCAGATACCCCCATAAATGGACATAAGCCCAAAAATTGGACTAAAACGAAGTTATTCACCAGCACGGTGCCAATGAGCAACAAAATGTATTCGGTCATTCCTGCCTCTATAACTTATTCACTTTATGCGGGTTTTCCCGTCAAATCGAGGTGATAGTTAACTGTATTAAAGAACTTACTAGGTGCAAGTTTTGACTGGATTTAATTCTGCTAAAAATACTTTTTAGTAGAATTAAACCGATAGCACCGTTCCGCTTTGAATTTTTTAAGTGAAAACATGTGCCTTGCTATCATTTAAGCTAGCGTCTCACATTTTATGAGGCTGTAGCTTGTCATGTAATGCTGACAGTTTTCATTCAGTTATTAGCAAGTAATCCTAATTCAGAGTTTGCTTATCAGGCTAAATATATGATTCTTTAGCAATAAAATCATAGTGATAGAGTGATTTTATTGCTAGATATTGGATTACCGCTAGCGCCGAAATAATCTTCAAGCTTATCTTTGTGAACTTCTTAAGATCCCATGGACAAACTTGAATGATAATTCCTGCCAATAGTAACACAGATTGTAACTGGTGTGGCAAATGATAGTGTGTGAAAGTCAGCGCAATGGCAGCGGGAAAGGGAAGGGCAAATACGTTGCCCTTGGAACTTTCGTTAAACTTGGATAAGGGGAGAATTATCCAAGCTCTGGTTACTTAGATTTCTTTCGGCTTTTCGATGTAATAGCCTTGTACACCGTCCAAACAAAGCGTTTCGACTATGTGTTTTTCTTCTTGGCTCTCGATACCTTCGGCAAATACGTTGACACCGATACGGTGCGCAAGGTCAACCATTAAGCGCATAAAATATTGATTATTCTTGTCTTCTTCAAGACCACGAGTATAGCTTGCATCCATTTTGATATAGTCAGGCTTTAAGTCTCTAAAAAACTTAAACGACGTCAAACCCACACCAAAACGCTCAACGGTGATACGAGCGCCGGCACGATGCACCATATCAATAAAGCGCTTACTGGCTTTAATATTTTGCTGTAAGCCAAACTCGCTAACTTCAAATACCAGTTTAGAGGCGAGATTGGTTTCTTTTAACAAACGACGCTCTAACCAGATCACAAATTGATCGTTATGAGCGCTCGATGCGGTGACATTGATCCCAAAATACTTTTCATTAAAGTTACGCGTTTTGATAAGTTCTAGCGAGGTGTCGATGATCAGCTGATCAATCTCGATGGCCATTTCCAGCTTTTCCGCCATGGCAAGGAAAGAAGCCGTTGGTAGCATCTGTCCTTCTTCAGTTTTGAAGCGAGACTGGATCTCAGCATAGGCCTTAGAATTTTTACCAATTGGCATGATATTTTGCATCATCAAGCTAACACGTTTGCTGTTGATCACATCGCGGATCACGCGACGCCAGTTTTGGTTGCCAAATCCAGCACTAACGTTATTCACTAGGTCAGATTCACGCTGAATATGCCAAGCATTGGCTTGCTTGCTTTGTGCCATACTCATGGCATTATCAACAACCGAGAGTAGCTCTCCAAGTGGTTTACCGTTCTCGTAAGGTACAATCCCAGTGTTTGCAACCGATGATAGTTCTTGGTTTTGCTGGAACTGAGTAAAACGCGCTTGCAGTGTTTCACCAAACTCTTCCGCTTCTTTACTTGGCACATTGGGTAAGATCACTGCAAAATCGGAACTATTTAAACGGAACACCTGGCTGCCGGCATAAGTACCTGTAACGTGCTTGATGATATCCGATACCGACTTAATGTATTCATCACCTTTTTGATAACCACGAGTTTGGTTAATGACCTGCAATTCAGAACAGCGGATCATCGCCAACGAGCCAAATGCCTTTTTAGCTGATGACTCAATATACTGCTCGTAATGTTCAACGAACATATTGCGGTTGCCAAGATCGGTGACTACATCTTTATACGCTTCTTGCTTGATAGTGTGAGCGGCATTTTTAATGTCTTCTTGCTTTGACTTTAAAAAGCTAGCTAATCGTTTAAAAGAGGGGACTAAATCATGCCCGAGTTCCGCCACTTTGCCATCATTAAAATCAAACTCAATATTGTCGGTAACTTGGTTTTGTGTGATGTATGAATCTACCGCACTGGCCACTGTCATACTGACGTTGCGATTGAGCTTCTTATAGACGCCTTGCATAAAGAAAACAGGAATAAAGGCAACTAACGCTGAAATAATGATAAGCAGCAGTAGGGCTTGTTGTAGTAATTGCGCCTGGCTTTGTGCATTGATCAAGAATTCAATTTTGATGTCTTTGGTATCGTTAACAGCAAATTGGGGGCGAATAGCATTGATATTTGATTCTATGAGTTCGGCGATAAAGGGGAGGTTGCTTGGTGTGTTGACTTGCAAAACAGTTTGGCCGTCAAAGTCTCGTACGATAAAAGTTGAGAAAACATCCCCGCTATTTAAGGCCTGACGGATATGTTCAGGAGTAACTTCAGTGAGTTTCTTATCCTTTATATACTCTGTCACCATGGTATGGGCACTTTGTTGTGCTTTGTTGATTGCAGAGTCAAAACTTGTTGCGAAAAAAAAGCTACCAATCAAGGAGAATAATAGCCAAGAGGTGACTTGGAGTACGATAAGTTTTTTAAAACCAGCCATAGTACGCTTCTTAAAGAGAGTTATTCCATAGTATCGGGTGCATTGCCAATTTCTTTATCAAATTCATCGGTTTGATTTTTGTCTGGTCGATAAATTGCAGAGAAGGTTGTTATTCGGGCAAATGCAGTGAGAATATTGCTTGTAGAGTAGTGTAAATGCTGGAAAAAGTCTAATGCTTTCGTGGAATTGGCTCCCCCTCCCCGACTCGAACGGGGGACCTGCGGATTAACAGTCCGTCGCTCTAACCAACTGAGCTAAGGGGGAACAATTTGGAACTTTAGAAATGCTCTTTTGAGCACTATCTTATTGATTGGCTCCCCCTCCCCGACTCGAACGGGGGACCTGCGGATTAACAGTCCGTCGCTCTAACCAACTGAGCTAAGGGGGAACTACAATAAAATGTTGACTTTCCGGTGAAGGAGTGGCTCCCCCTCCCCGACTCGAACGGGGGACCTGCGGATTAACAGTCCGTCGCTCTAACCAACTGAGCTAAGGGGGAATAGTCAAGTGTGAGAATTTGGCTCCCCCTCCCCGACTCGAACGGGGGACCTGCGGATTAACAGTCCGTCGCTCTAACCAACTGAGCTAAGGGGGAAGCGTATCTCTCAACGGGGCGAAATATTAATGACGACATTGCAAGGTGTCAACCACTAAAATCACAGAAACGTAAAAAACTCTACTAAGCGATGAATTAATGCGCTATTTGTTGGCTTTTTAGCTTGTTTAGTATTATTGATATAGGTCCTGTTGACCTTTGCGGTTTGATTTTTGTTCCCCTGAGTGGGTTTTGAGCGCGGCGCTCGACTTGCCGCCTAGTAATCTAAGCAAAAGTTGAGTGATAGGTAATTTATCATCGTTAATATAATGACTCTTAGCGAGTTTCGGTTTTAAAAACCTCATATCATGAAGAGCTGCAAAATATGAAATAGAAGCTGTTGTATAAAATTCCTAAATCATCATGTAGGGGGATGTCGAATAAAATTAACATATACAGTGTTTACTGTTTATCTATACAGTGATATATTCTGTTTAATGTATTTTTTGAACGTTTTGTTTGAATTATATCCCTAACTGCTCATTTTATGATGTTTTCTTGAGATCTTTAAATCATTGCAATTGTCACGTGAATGAGATCAATGAGCATGAATAGTGTGATATTGATAATCTCTATTTAAACGCGGTGTAGCAAACAGTAAGTAGTTACTATCGTCAAAGTGAGAATCAATAAATTAATAAAAAGTTCAATTAAAACAGTTGTATATGTGATCCTCGTTATTTTTAGTAGCTAGATGCTTTTTACTTCCAGAAGCAAGGTTAGTCTAGAGATCTAAATTGATCCAGTTGTTGTTTTAAGAATGATCACACTAAACTCGCCGTTGATCAAAATTACTCCAAGCTGAAAACCTTTATTCTATTGGCTTGGAGCGACTTATCCACGGAATCTGTGGATAACATTGTTTATTATTATTTGAGAAGTATTGCAAGACTATGAAATTAGGGCGCTGCAGCCGTTTCAAGTAAAATTCGATAAATATTTAATTTCAACAATATCAATAGGTTATATTTGATTGGTTATTTTTGTTTATTTGTTGCTCAGTGTGAAGCTTTTATGAACTTTTTACCTTTTTGGTTGTGCAAAAAACATGCTACTTTGCAAGCGAGGTTGTAACTTTTTTGTCAAAACTTACTGAATCGTTATTTTCAACACTAAACCTTAATCCTGTGACGTAACACAAGCTTTTTATAGGTAACTGTTGCTAATTTAGACTTTATAACGACTCTTAACGTTTCCCACATAGCGTCAACATCTTGAATAGCATACAATGAGCCGCTTAAAGTATCAGAAATAGGTTGTTATGACTCAAGCTAAGTCAAATTCCAATGGCAACGATATCCTTTTTGGTGATATTGGGGCGACTTTAAAGCGAATGACGATCCCCATGATATTCGGGATGATCACGCTGATGATGTTTAATCTCGTTGATACTTTCTTTATTAGTATGCTTGGCACCGAGCCGCTCGCAGCAATCAGCTTCACCTTTCCAGTTACCTTTACTGTAATTAGTTTAGCCATCGGGCTAGGTATTGGCACATCCGCCGTTATCGCGAAGGCTTTGGGTAGCAATTTGCTCGACGAAGCTAAGTTTGATGCCGCAGTGGCTATTATTATCTCTGCCATTTTTGTTTCGCTGCTTTCTATTCTTGGTTTTATTTTTGTCGATGAGATCTTTATTCTCCTCGGGGCAGGTGAAGCGGTTATGCCATTTATACACGACTATATGTCGGTGTGGTTCATTGGCTCGATTTTATTGATAACGCCGATGATTGGTAATTCAGTACTGCGTGCCAGTGGTGATACCAAAACGCCAAGTTTAGTCATGGGACTCGGGGGATTAGTAAATGCGGTGCTGGACCCGATATTAATCTTCGGATTTGGGCCAATTGATGCAATGGGTGTAAAAGGGGCTGCAGTGGCCAGTGTGTTATCTTGGAGTCTTGGGGTAACTATTATTTTATATTTGCTGATAGTTAAAAAACGTCTTATCTCACTGTCTGCAAAATACACCAGCTTCACAAATGCGGCAAAAAAAATTCTCACCATCGGCCTGCCTGCAGCTGGCGCAAATATGCTGACGCCGTTGGCAATGGCGGTAATGACCGCACTTATTGCCAGTTATGGACCAGAAGCTGTGGCCGCATTTGGCGTTGGGAGTCGTATCGAGTCTATCGCAAGTCTCGTGGTTTTGGCGCTTTCTATGACTTTGCCTCCTTTTGTAAGTCAGAACTTTGGTGCAAAACAATACCAGCGTGTGTCTGATGCCTATACCCAAACACTTAAATTTGTGCTTGCTTTTCAATTTGCGGTCTATCTATTACTGGTATTGAGCGCTTACTACATCAGTCATACTTTTGGTAATGAACCTGCTGTCGTTGAAACCATACAGTTATTTATTTATATCATGCCGCTAGGATACGGCCTTCAAGGCGTGATCATATTAACCAATTCGTCATTTAATGCGTTGCATAAACCGATGAATGCGCTCATTCTAAGTGTGATCCGGTTGTTCATATTTTATGTACCTATTGCTTATATAGGCTCACAGTTGGCAGGATTACCAGGGCTATTTGCAGGGGCTGCTTTGGGGAATTTATTTACCGCAGCCATAGCCTACAATTGGTTTAAGAAAGTAATTAATGAAATTGCAGCAAGCGAGGTTCAAAAGGAGGCGTAATGGAAGATAAGTTTCAGCTAGTTTCTGAGTTTCAGCCAAACGGAGATCAACCAACTGCGATTGCTCAGCTGTGTGATGGTTTAGAATCGGGCCTTGCACATCAAACCTTGCTGGGGGCTACGGGGACAGGTAAAACCTTTACCATGGCCAACATCATTAATAATCTTAACCGTCCTACAATCATTATGGCGCATAACAAAACACTAGCGGCGCAATTGTACGGCGAAATGAAAGAGTTTTTCCCTCATAATGCGGTTGAGTATTTCGTCTCTTATTATGACTATTATCAACCCGAAGCCTATGTCGTTGCCAGCGACACTTTCATTGAGAAAGACGCGTCTATCAATGATCACATTGAGCAAATGCGTTTATCTGCGACCAAAGCTTTGCTTGAGCGCAGAGACACTATCATCGTCGCCTCAGTTTCAGCTATTTACGGCCTTGGCGATCCCGACTCTTATATGAAGATGATGCTGTTGCTGAAAGTCGGTGAAACTATCGATCAGCGCGACATGTTAAGGCGTTTGGCAGAACTACAATACACGCGTAATGACATGGATTTTAGCCGTGGTACCTATCGAGTTCGCGGTGAAGTTATTGATATTTTTCCTGCCGAATCGGAAACCATTGCGGTACGGGTTGAGATGTTTGACGATGAGATAGAGCGGATCAGTTTGTTTGATCCCTTGACTGGTGCCGTTGAGAAACACCTAGTTCGCGCAACTATCTATCCAAAAACCCACTATGTGACGCCAAGAGAAAAGATCCTTGATGCCATTGAGCGTATCAAGGTGGAATTAAAAGACCGCCGTACTCAATTATTGGATAAAAATCGCTTAGTTGAAGAGCAGCGCATTGCTCAACGTACACAGTACGACATTGAAATGATGACCGAGCTTGGCTATTGCTCTGGTATTGAAAATTACAGTCGATATTTATCGGGACGTGCACCAGGTGAGCCACCACCAACTTTGTTAGATTACTTGCCGGATGACGCGCTTATGATCATCGACGAGTCTCACGTTACTGTTTCGCAGGTTGGTGCGATGTACAAAGGCGATCGCAGTCGTAAAGAAAACTTGGTTGAATATGGTTTTAGATTGCCGTCTGCGCTAGATAATAGGCCACTAAAGTTTGAAGAGTTCGAAGCGATTTCGCCGCAAACTATTTATGTTTCGGCGACTCCTGGTGATTATGAATTGAACAAATCTGCGGGTGATGTTGCCGAGCAAGTGATCCGTCCAACAGGGCTATTAGATCCAGAAGTAGAAGTGCGTCCAGTTGCAACTCAAGTTGACGATTTGCTCTCTGAGATCTACAAACGGGTGGAAGTGAATGAGCGTGTACTGGTTACTACGCTAACAAAACGCATGTCAGAAGATCTGACCGATTATCTTAACGATCATAATGTTAAGGTACGTTACTTACATTCTGACATCGATACCGTTGAACGTATGGAGATCATTAGAGACCTGCGCAAAGGTGTCTTTGATGTACTCGTTGGCATCAACTTATTACGAGAGGGCTTGGATATGCCCGAAGTTTCTTTGGTTGCCATTCTTGATGCTGATAAAGAAGGCTTCTTACGCTCGACACGCTCTCTTATTCAGACAATTGGCCGCGCGGCACGTCACTTACATGGTAAAGCGATTTTATATGGTGATAGGGTGACGAACTCAATGCGCCAAGCTATAGATGAAACGCAAAGACGTAGAGAAAAGCAAGAGGCGTACAATGAGACCAATGGCATTACCCCAACGGCACTCAATAAGAAGATCACGGATGTGATGGATCTCGGTGAGGAAGTGGCTGATGACAAAGTGGTTGATATCGATGCCAAATTTAAACCAGGTATGCCTGCAATGGATGCGAAAGAGATCGCTAAAGAAATAGACCGACTCGAAGCACAAATGATGAAGTTTGCTAAAGAGCTTGAGTTTGAAAAAGCAGCTCAAGCGCGCGATCAAGTTCAAATCTTACAAAAGCGTTTGATTAAAGCCTAGGTTTTAAAGAATAAAAAAGCATGTGAGACTCACATGCTTTTTTATTGGTTGGGTATTAGAAGCGGTAGCTGACACCCAGAGATAGGCTCGATGTATCCAAGTCACCCATATCAAGGTACTTATAGCCAAGGTTAACTGCCATGCCGTTATCCCAGTCATATTGCCAACCCGCTTCAGCGACAAAACCGATGCCATCGTCGGTAACTAATTTAGTGCGGCCACGAGTGATTTCGTAATCGTAGTAGTTCGCACCTAATTTGCCGTAAAAATAGCTGTTGTCAGAAATTTGATAGTAGCCTTTTGCGGCAACAACAAAGTTATCAAATTCTAAATTGTTAGCGCCAAGGCCAAACAAAGTTTTGTTGTTTTGCGTACAGGTAAACTTGCGATCATTTTCGTCCTCACACTTCCAATCATCTAAGTCTTCACCGCTGTTATAACCTAATTCAAGCGCCAAAATTGGCGTAAAGTGATAGTTGTAATACAGGTATGCTTGGCCTACACCATCACCATCTTTGCTTGAGCTTTTATAAGAAGCGCCGCCGCCAGAGATGTCTAAACCAACGCGATGCGTCTCGTTATTTTGTTCTGCAAAAGACGATAAACTTGTTGTGAGTAATGCAAGAGATAAAAGCGCTTTAATTTTCATAATCAATGTCCGTTGTGGTTAACTTGAGGACAGTATAAATAGGGTAGGTGTCAAGGTCTGTTGGGGGGCTGTCATAAAGTGTAAGAAGGCGTCTAGTTTGGTTCTCTTTATTTTACAAATATAAATAGTTGCACTTGCTAAGTACTTTTAGCTGCCGTAGGTTTTGCAATGAGCGTTTGGTATTTTAGTATGGTTGTCAATGTCAAAATCGCAGCAATAAGCCCACTCCATATGTGATGCATGATCAAGTGACTTGCAATGAACATAGGTACGTCTTGCCAGCCATCAATAAACAAAAGTTTACCCAATAACAACAAGTAACCGAGCAGGTGCGAGAAGGTCACAAACTTAAAGGATTTAATAAATTCGCTTTTTGCATTGGTTGAGAGGGTGGGTATATTGAGATGTAGCGCGAGAATAAAGACTGTTGAGAGCACAATACTGACAAGTCCCAGCCCGAGTAATGAGGTTTTTATCAACACGATGGAGTAGATAAAAGCAAGTAACATGAGTCAGCCTAACAATTACAGAAAATGCAGTTTATATATGCTTAGGTTTTGAGTCTATTCGAATTATTCTAAGGATTAGGTAGTGATTTTCTGAGTGATCGCTCTATACTAAAGCCGATTTTATCAATAGTTTGTAAACCGATGTAACATTGCCCTATATTTTCGCGGCATGTTTCGTTATAAATGCAATGTTAAGTTGTAGTAAATTCGAATAAAACAATAACTATTACAGTAATTAAGACCAAGTTGGGAACTAGGGAAATGAAATTCGCTTTTAAGGATTTTTTGTTTGATAGCAAAGAACTGAAGCTTTATAAAGACGACAGAAAGCTCAATTTAAAACAAAAACCTGCTCAGATATTGGAGCTATTTTTATCTGCTCCTCAAACCATCCACAGTAAAGAAGACATCTTAGAGAAGGTATGGCCAGATAGAAAAGTAACCGATCAGGTCGTATTTCAAAATATTGGCCATTTACGTGCTTTGTTTGGTGATGATGCCATCAAAACCTTTTCACGAAAAGGGTATCAATGGCAGATCCCTTGTACGGCCTTTGAAGGGACTGCGGAAGCTCAGGCTTCACCTCAGACTACTCCCCATGAGTCGACTAAACAGGATGTAAAATCGGTGGAAGAAGAAACTGTAGTGACTGAATCACCTTCTGAAGTGTTCGAAAGACCAGAATCTATTGGTAGCAAACTGCCTATGTTTGGGCTTGCGGGTGCACTTGTGTTGCTAGCCTTGGGTATCTACTTTACGTTATCGTGAGCCAAATTTACTTGAGTTGAGGTTGTGTCATGTTGCAAACGTTGTATATCACAGGTGCAGGGGTGAGTGCCGAAAGTGGTATTCCGACTTTTCGAGGAGATGATGGTTTTTGGACGGTAGGTTCGGCTAATTACACTCCTCAAGAAATGGCAACGCGAGCAATGTATAAATCGCAACCGGCGGAATTCTTAAAATGGTACTACCATCGTTTTGTGGTTTACCGTAATCACGGCCCCAATCAGGTTCATCAATGGCTTAGTGATAAAAATGTGATCACGCAAAATATCGACGGTTTAGATGGTAAAGCGGGAAATAATCATTTTATTGCGATCCATGGACGCGTTGATCAGGTGACTCTCTTTCATACCCAAGGTGAGCCCACAGCGTGTTTTACTGCCCCTTGGGATGAGGTAGACGAAAGTCGATTGGCCGAGTCGTTGTTAGCACTTTTCAAGATCGCGCGACAAGGCCCAGAAAAAGGCGTGTCACTTAAACCCTATGTATTGTTATTCGACGAATACTACACCGATCTGTATCGTATTAGCGAAGCACAGTCACGAATGTATGCTGCGGATAGAATCATTTTTATGGGCACTTCCTTTAGTGTCAATATCACTCAAATGGCCTTGGAAATAGCAAGGCACAAAGCAATTCCAATTGAAGTGGTTGACCCAAACCCAGCGCACTTACTTTACAAACAAGTCACCTATCACCGCATGACAGCAAGTGAATACATCGCCAGTTTGCCTGCCTCTTAATTTAAAGCCTGAGGAAAGTTAGCCTGCATTGCTTTGATAGTAAGTGGCTAGCAGAAATTGTTTATATTCACTGAGCCGGTGTTGTTGTTGGAGGTGTGATTCAATCACTTTAGCGTTATGGGGTTCCACTGCACTTATATGTCGCCTTTCGATTTCCATCAAGCCAAGTAACGCACTTAATTCTTGAATGCTCAGTGGCGCAGTATGGCTATTAAAAGCTAAGTAGCATTCTAGAGGTGTTAACTTTTTTGCATTTCTTTGACTCAGCGCATTTTGAAGTAGCTCTTTGCTTTCAAAGTGCAATAAGGTTCTAAGGTAATTTAGACCGTTATCTTTCGCGGACATTTGCGATAAAAGGATATGTAGTATGTTATTTCCTTGCGGGTTAAGGTTATTGATTTGCTCAGCTTGGATCAATGGTGTTGAAAAAAAGGCAAACTTCTCCAAGGAGTTAATCGCAGCTATCATCGCCTCTGGAAAGCGTGCTGCTTGTAAGCAAACACTCGCTATATCTTGATAGTGGCCATAGAGTACAGTGTTACTCTGCGCACTTTGAAAAAGAAACTTGAGGACCTCAATCTGCTCGTCTTTGGTCACCTGTGCATACACGGCTTTTATTTTTTCTATATCCGCGCTTTTTAACGCTAACAAAAACTGAGTTAGACAATTATTCGACATACATAGAACCACAATTTATTATTTAATGCTCACGCAATATGATAGCCTATTCGCCTGCTGTTTTGCTCAATTTATAATGATAATAAAAAAGAGACGATAACGTGTTGCACTTTAAGATAATCCTGCTTACTTGTTGCCTACTACTAAGCCCACTAGTTCACGCTAATGAGCGTTTATATGATGCTTTTATAAAAGAAATTCAGCAACAAGAAACACGTGATAGTGCGCTTCAAAAAGTCGACCAAGTATTAGAGTCAGGCTTAACGCCTGAGGAAATCGCTGACGTTCACCATAAGACCACAGTTGCATTAAAAAACGGTTTCCAGCTCGAAGAGGCACATAAATGGGTGGAGCGTTTTAAACAGGTATTACTCTCACATCACTTACCCGAATATGAAGCTAAATACTCGTTAACGTATGGTGACCTCATGCTTAAAGAGGGAAAGTTTAGCGATGCGATTAGTTATTTAAACCTAGCCGTGTCTCAGCTATCGGCGCTTGATATGCATCGATTGTTAAGCCACGCTTATCGCTTTCGGGCTGCTGCTTACAAAAGCAATGGCAGTTATAAAGACTCGATAGAGAGTTACGAACTCTCAATTGAAGTGGCAAAGAAGTATGAACTCCCAGATTTGCAAGTGTCTGCGATCACTCAGTTAGCAGATGTTTACTCGGATCTTTCATTACCGGACAAGGCACTTGAATTACTGCAGCAATCGATAGCGGTACTAAAAAGCCAAAAACAGGAAAATACGGTTTTACTTGGACAAGTTTACTATAACCTAGGTGGTGCGCATCAAGTGATTGGCGACCATGCAAAGTCGCTTGAAGCTTATCAAACCGCATATGACTATGACATTAAAGCGGGCAATGTCGTTTATTCAGCTTACACGTTGATCCGCATTGGTCGTGAACAAATGAAACTCAGCCAATATGACAATGCACAAGCGTCATTTGAAAAAGCATTTACGATTTTCGAGGAGAATGACCACACCAGAAATCAGGGCTGGGCGCTGAGCAATTTGGCTGAAGTTAAATTAAAAGCAAATGAAAAAGCTAAGGCTCAAGAGTATGTTGAACAGGCGCTAGAGTTAATTGAACCGGTACAAAGCAAAGTGCTTTATCAAGAGACGATGACTACCTATGCGCAAATTGTTTTACCTGAACGAGCTGATTTTTTTATTCAAAGTATGGAGCAAATTATTGCTCAAGATGAGGTTTATCTTGGCCTCAAGGAAACCGCATTACGAGTGTTAAAGGACGCCTATAGCGCGAAAGGTGACTTTGAGTCTGCGCTTAATTATCACTTGCAATATGCGGAATCTAAGGTTTCTCAGCTTGAAAAAGAAGCCAGTCAAAAAGCCTTGGCTTATCAGATGGATACCGAGTACCAGAAAAATCAATATGAGCTACAAAGTCTAAAAACACAGCGTGATGTAGAACTGGCTGAACAGCGCGTAGAACAAATAGTAACGGCAGCAGTGGTGGGAGTTTTGGTCGTTCTACTGAGCGCGTTCTTATTACTTGCGAGAAACAAACGTCGGGCACTTGAACTCGAGAAGCAGCTTCTCAACAAAACTTTGGATTTAAAGCAGCAACTACTTGCAGATATTTCTCATGAATTAAGAACACCGCTTACCGTACTTAAGCTGCATATTGAATCTCTTGAACATAATTTGGTGGAAAATCCCCAGCAGAGCTACAAAGTGCTTAACCGCCGTCTTGATACTCTTAACACATTAATTAAAGATATCTACGAACTCGCGCAGGCAGATACCGGCAGCCTTAACTTGGCGTTAGAGCGCGTCAATGCCAAACAAGCCTTTATTGGTCTTGTTGAAGATATTGATGACTTTGTGACGGATGAAGGGCTTGAGTTTAATGCCCATATTGAACTACCTGATGAGCTGGAAATCGACATTGACGTAACTCGGTTCGCTCAGGTATTTAATAACTTGGCTCGTAATAGTGTGAATTATACTGACAAGCCGGGAGAAGTCTGTGTGGATATTAGCTATCAAAGCCAGCAAATCCAATGTGTTATTGAAGATTCAAGCCCAGGCGTGGGCGATGAAGCTTTGGGGAGATTGTTTGAACGTTTGTTCCGCTGTGATAAGTCCCGTAGCCGAGATCTTGGTGGCTCCGGCTTAGGTTTATCTATTTGTCAAAAACTGGTTGAATTGCACGGTGGTAGCATTGCCGTTGTGCACAGCGAATTAGGTGGGTTGAAAGTGAGTGTTATTATACCTTGTGAGTAATAACACAAACCTGCTTTTACCTGAGGTTAAATACTCACTGCGATTTTACGTTGTGATATGGTAAAAGCTCGCCGCGTAAAGCGGCTCCCACCAGAGGTTATATATTACGTGTAGGAGCGATTTCACATCGCGATATGGCATTAGATATCGCCGCGTAAAGCGGCTCCTACCAAAGGTTATTTATTGCATGTAGGAGCGATTTCACATCGCGATATGGCATTAGATATCGCCGCGTAAAGCGGCTCCTACCAGAGGTTATATATTACGTGCAGGAGCGATTTTACATCGCGACAGGTACAACACCGCAACTACAAAAAGTTGCGTTCAAATCGCTTAAGCACTATGGACTTTGCCTTTGCGGCGGTGAGTATCAGCAAAATAAAAGCGACAATAAACCAGATGGGGCGATTACCATGCTCTGCATACCAGCTCACTCCACTAATTAGTTTTACATCACTTTTCAGTATATTGGCTTCGAATTGTGGAATGGCATGCTGAACTTTGCTAAGTGGATCGTAAACACCAGTGATACCATTATTCGTTACTCGAATTAATGGGCGCTGTAATTCTAAGGCACGCATGCGAGCGATCTGCATATGCTGATGCGGGCCGTGGGAATCTCCAAACCAAGCGTCGTTGCTCACAGTAAAAAGAATATCTGACTCAGATGTAAAGTTACCTCTGACAAGCTCGCTAAACGCGATTTCGTAGCAAATAGCGGGTAACACATGCAAACCGTTTGCAAGTAGGTTTGGTTGTACCGCATCACCTCGAGTAAATGACGACATCGCTAAGTTAAAAAGAGGCGCAATAGGACGCAATAGGTCTTCGAACGGCACAAACTCACCAATAGGCAACAATTGGTGCTTCTGGTAGCGGTTTTTGTGCAGATAGTGATATTGCCCTTCGCTATCTTCTTTTTCTTTTTTACCAAGGGTGATCAGCGTGTTGTACGCGGTTCTGGTATCAAACTGATAATCGGGAATACCCGTTATTAGCGCCGTGCCATTAAACGCAGCGGCTTTGTCCAGCCCTTCTAAAAATGGGTAGGCGATATCTTCAAATTCTGGAATAGCCGCTTCTGGCCACACCACTAAATCAACGCCTTGCCAGTTAGGTCTGGTCATATCTCGATATTTAGACATGGTAGGCCAAAACTGTTCAGGCTCCCAGCGCAGACTCTGTTTGATATTACCTTGTACAAGTAAGGTGGTAATTTCATCACCCGAGTATTTCAGTGGGCCTTGAATGACCGGCACACTGTATAGACCGGCAATGCCAGCAAAGCTGACTATGGTGAGATAAATCGCACGTTGTTTAAGTAGATAGTAGAGGCTTGTTGTCGCTAAAATAACTAACAATGTTAAGCCAAATTCACCGATCCAAGGGGCTAAACTGCCCAATGGCGAGTCAGTTAATGTGTAACCGAAGCTAAGCCAAGGGAAGCCCGTGAGCATATGGCCTCGCAGCCACTCGGTAATGGCAAACCCCGCCACAAGTGCCAACACCCGTTGCCAAGGTGTGCGAGTAAAGTAGCTGGCAAAAGCAAATGCCAATGTCGGGTAGATGGCAAGATAAGCACATAGTAATGCCATCAACAGCACTGAGACAGGTAAGGGTAAACCACCAAATTCAGCTATAGAGACATGCACCCAGCTTATGCCAAGGGCAAACCAGCCAAAGCCAAATAAAAAGCCATATTTAGCCGCGAGCTTTGGACTGGGTTTATCGGTAAGCCAAGTCGCTATAATCAAGCTGACAAACGCGATGGGCCAAAAACCAAAAGGGGAATAAGCAAAAGTAAGTGCACAGCCAGAAATGAGTGCCAGCCATGCAAACTTATCTTTTGCGAGGTTACTCAGGTTAGATACTAGAATCTTCAACATGTTCAGATTTAGGTACACTTACTTGAATTTGTAAGATCCTCCGGTTATCGGAGTTAGTTACCTTAAACTGAAGGGGATCTATGTCTATGGTTTCACCACGGCTTGGCATATGGCCAAATGCATGAAGAATAATACCGCCAATGGTATCTGCTTCTTGGGTGTCGTAGTTGGTTTTGAAAAATTCGTTGAATTCATCCAATGGCGTGAGTGCTTGCACGGTATAAACATGTTTAGACAGCTGACGAATATCTTGTTGTTCTTCGTCGTCATCATGTTCATCTTCGATTTCACCAACAATGGTTTCGAGAATATCTTCGATAGTAACCAGTCCAGATACACCGCCGTATTCATCAATCACGATAGCCATATGGTAACGTTTTTGACGGAATTCGTTGAGCAGGGTATCGACACGCTTACTTTCAGGCACGACCACTGCGGGACGAAGATATTCGCGGATACTTGGCAAATCGCGCTCTTCGCGCAAAATCAAAGGTAAGAGATCTTTGGCAAGTAAGATGCCTTCTACGTGGTCTTTGTCTTCACAAATCACAGGAAAACGCGAGTGTGAAGATTCTACCATCATAGGGAGTTGAGCACTGAGCGGCTCATCTACATCAAGTGTAATCATTTGCGAACGTGGGATCATGATGTCACGTACTTTCAGCTCTGAAACGCTGAGTACACCTTCCATCATGTCTTTGGTTTCTGGGTCAATCAGCTGGCGCTCTTGCGCATCAGCGATGACTTCAGCCAATTCTTCTTTATTTTGGGGTTCCCCTTGCAGCATCTGTGTGATGCGTCCCAGCCAGGTCTTGCTAGAAGAACCCTGACTACTTTGCGAGTTATCGTCGCTCATTAGTTGTGTCTGCTCCGTTAATTTAACAATCGTCTCTGTAAGGATCTGCGATATTCAAAGAAGCGAGAATTTGCTTCTCTATTGTTTCCATTTCTACCGCGTCTTGTTCATTTATATGGTCAAATCCAAGTAAATGCAAGCAACCATGGATAACCATATGGGCGAAGTGGTCATGAAAGGTCTTTTCTTGCTCTATGGATTCTTGGTATACCACTTGGGGACAGATAATTAAATCACCAATAAGTGGCAACTGAATCCCCGGTGGTGCATCAAATGGGAAAGACAACACGTTGGTTGGCTTGTCTTTGCCCCTGTATTGGCTATTGAGCTCTTGGCTTTCGTGCTCGTCAGCGATGCGAATCGTTAATTCTGCTTCTTCGCGAAATTGCGTTAATGCATGTTCTGCCCATAATTGAAATTGTGCTTCGGATGGTAAGTTTTCAAACTCACAAACCAATTGCAAATCTAGCATTAGGTCCATGGTTTATTCCTCAGAAGGTTGCTGTTTCGCTTGATGCTTTTCAGCTTTAGCGAGACGCTCTTGTTCTTCTTTCTTCTCGTATGCTTCGACGATACGAGCAACCACAGGGTGTCTAACTACATCGTGAGATTTAAAGAAGTTAAATGAAATCTCTTCTACATCATTGAGTACTTCTATCGCATGACGAAGTCCAGAGCGCGCACCACGAGGTAAATCGATTTGGGTGATATCACCGGTGATCACCGCTTTTGAATTAAAGCCAATCCGGGTAAGAAACATCTTCATTTGTTCAGTCGTGGTATTTTGGCTCTCGTCCAAGATAATAAACGCGTCATTGAGTGTTCGACCACGCATATACGCCAAAGGTGCAACTTCGATGACATTTTTTTCGATTAAGCGCTCAACTTTTTCAAAACCAAGCATCTCGAATAGGGCGTCATAAAGAGGGCGAAGGTAAGGGTCGATTTTTTGTGTTAAATCACCCGGTAAGAAGCCCAGCTTTTCACCAGCTTCAACTGCTGGACGAGTGAGGAGGATGCGACGTATTTCTTGACGTTCTAGCGCATCAACCGCTGCCGCAACAGCAAGATAGGTTTTACCAGTACCTGCAGGACCAACACCAAAGGTAATATCGTGAGTTAAGATATTAGCGACATATTGGCTCTGATTTGGGTTACGAGGCTTAACTACACCGCGACGAGTCTTAATATAGACTTCTTTGTCCCATACGGTTGGGGCGTCTTGTTCGAGTACGTTCGCTTCTGTGATGGCCAGATGAACCTGATCCGGTTCGATTTCTGTCATTTTTCCTTTCACAGGCTGAGTATCAACATATAGAGATTTTAGAATATCCACAGCTGCTTTTGCCGTTACCGCTTGTCCGGTCACTTTAAACCAATTGTCACGGTGCGCGATTTCAACTCCAAGGCGACGTTCTATTTGTTTTAGATTTTCGTCGAACGGACCACAAAGTGAAGAAAGGCGGTGGTTATCTGCGGGTTCTAAGTAAATTTCTATATTCTTTATCTGATTACTCAAAATGTCTTCCTATAAAAATGACGCTAGCCGAAGCTAGCGCACAATTTAAAAATGCTAGGGGGTAAAAGTACCAACACCTAATTCATTAATTTCAGGTTCTTGTGGTGCTTTATTTAAGATATCCGACGGTTTTACGTCACGACGTAAATCCATTTCTGCTTCAGTACGGATAAGTTCACCACGTAACGAGTTTGGTAACGCCTCAGTAATACGTACATCGACGAATTGGCCGATCACTGAGTGTGGACCTTCAAAGTTTACAACGCGGTTATTTTCGGTTCTACCACGCAGTTCCATTGGGTTTTTCTTCGATGGTCCCTCAACCAAAATACGCTGCTCGGTATCGTGCATCTTGCGGCTGATATCCTGCGCCATTTGGTTGATACGGTTCTGTAGAAGATACAGGCGTTCTTTCTTTTCTGATTCTGCCACATCGTCAGGTAAGTCTGCTGCTGGCGTGCCAGGTCGCGCCGAGTAGATGAAACTAAAGCTCATATCAAAGCCGATATCATTAATCAGGTTCATCGTTGCTTCAAAGTCTGCGTTTGATTCACCTGGGAAACCAATGATGAAATCTGAAGACATGCTTAGGCTCGGGCGGATCTTACGTAGCTTGCGGATCGTTGACTTGTACTCAAGCGCAGTATGACCGCGTTTCATCAGGTTTAGAATACGGTCTGAACCACTTTGTACCGGTAGGTGTAAATGGTCAACAAGCTCTGGCACATCCGCATAGGCTTCAATAATATCTGGTGTAAATTCAACCGGGTGAGATGTTGTATAACGAATACGGTCAATACCGTCAATTGCTGCAACGTAGCGAATTAAATCAGAGAAGTAACAAATTTCACCATCGTGCATTTCACCACGGTAAGCATTTACGTTTTGACCGAGTAAGTTCACTTCACGTACACCTTGCTCCGCAAGCTGAGCAACTTCAAGGATCACATCATCTAGAGGACGGCTTACTTCTTCGCCACGCGTGTACGGTACAACACAGAAAGTACAGTACTTAGAGCAACCTTCCATAATTGAAACAAATGCACTCGGGCCTTCAGCCTTTGGCTCAGGGAGGCGGTCAAATTTTTCAATTTCAGGGAATGAAATATCAACGACAGCACCTTCTTTGCTTTGCACCTGTTTGATCATCTCTGGCAGGCGGTGCAATGTTTGTGGGCCAAACACGATATCAACAAATGGAGCGCGCTGACGAATGGTGTCGCCTTCTTGTGATGCTACGCAGCCACCAACACCGATAACAAGATCAGGGTTTGTGTCTTTTAGTAGTTTCCAACGACCAAGTTGGTGGAATACTTTTTCCTGTGCCTTCTCACGAATCGAGCAAGTATTGAGTAGGATCACATCAGCTTGCTCAGCTTCTTCTGTAAGCTGATAGCCATTTGTTGAATCCAAAAGATCCGCCATTTTCTGGGAGTCATACTCGTTCATCTGACAACCCCAGGTTTTAATATGCAGTTTTTTACTCATTTAAATATTGCCTCGTTTACAACTCGGTGTTTAGCACTACGCGTTTCTCGTGCAGGCGATGCTGAATTGATATCATTATGCCTAAAGGACGCGTATTTTATATGACCTATCTTGTCTAGCCAAGTATAGATTTTAACTTTCAAAATGTGGATCAATACAGGGTGTTTTAAGCAAACATATGTTTTTATATGCGTTACAATGCGCAAAGACTCAATTAAGTGGAATATGGCATGAAAAACAAGGCTCTGATAGTCGGTGGTGGCATGGTTGGTGCAGCGTGTGCTGTTAAGCTAGCGAAGCAAGGTGTTGACGTAACCATTATTGAACATTCTCCCATCTCACCTGATGCAATACTCGCAAGTGATAAGGTAGATATTCGCGTTTCTGCTATCAATCGCTTTTCCGAGCAGTTACTAGATGAGCTTGGTGCTATGCCTGTGTTAAGAAGCACCAGAGCCGCGGTTTACAAGCAGCTAGAAGCCTATGAGGATAAGCCAGGGCAATTGATATTTGATTGTGAAGCGCTAAACGCCTCGCACTTAGGCCACTTAATTGAGAATAACCTCATTCAAGCAGCATTGTGGCAACAGTTTGAGGAATTTGATATCAAAGTGGTTTCACCAGAGGGGATCCCAAAGCGCATTGTTCATAATGAGGATTCCGTGACGATTGAGTATCAAGCAGCATCCTTTACCACCGATTTGTTAATTGCAGCTGATGGTGGCCGTTCTATCGTCAGACAAATGAGTGGCATAGGCGTGACGGGGTGGCAATATGAGCAACATTGTATGGGGCTGCTGATTAAACTCGACGCGCCGCAGCAAGAAAAAACATGGCAGCAATTTAAGCCATCAGGTCCCATTGCCTTTTTACCTATGCAGTATCCGTATGCCAATCTGATTTGGTATGACAACGGCAATAAACTCAATTTACTTAAGCAACTAGATAAGCAGGCGCTAAAACAAGAAGTAAAAGCTGCATTTTTTGAGCTACCCGGTGACTTTGAGATTGAAGAAGTGGCGGTTTTTCCTTTAGCAAGGCAACATGCTAACCAATACGTGAGCGAACGAGTGGTATTAGTAGGAGATGCAGCTCATACCATTAATCCGTTAGCAGGGCAGGGAGTAAATCTTGGCTTTAAAGACGTAGCGGCACTTGCCGAAGCGATTGAGGCAAAAGAAGATATTGGTGACAGCAGTGCACTACATCATTACGAGTCAAAGCGTAGGAAAGACAATCTTTTGATGATGAGTATGATGGATGCGTGTTATTTTGGCTTTTCGAATCAAGTAACACCGTTAAAGCATTTGAGAAATCTGGCGCTGAATGTGGCGAATAAAGCTGGGCCGATAAAAACAGAAGTGCTTAAGCACGCCATGGGAGGAGTTGGTTTTTAATCTTTGTTCTCTACACTGAGCGTGTTACACCAATTTACTTAACCTGAGGTTTGGATAAGGAATGTTCCAACTCATTGTTGCTAAAGCACAACTTAGTTTTTTCCTTGTCTAGCCAGCAAGATTTAGGGAAAACAAGGCTAATTAAGTGATCTTTTTGAAGGGGCAAGTATTAAGATAAATTGGTATTACTGCACGCTTCATTATTTAGTGCCGAGATCATCTCATCAGTGTTAGCTTATCGACGACATACATCAAGGTATTAATATCAAATTTGCCATCTAGCCTTAATAACCAATCACTGTTGGGCTGCAAAATGTAAGCAGTTTGAACCCCTGAAGGTCTGATAGAAGAAAAAATATGTTTTGCTCCGTGAGTAGCGGTAAATACATTTGCTTCGTCTATAACGCCAAGCTCAGCACTGACTTTCTGCATGTCTTCACTCTGTATATCAAACGTACCATTGAAAGCTCGTGTCATAAACTCAAGAGGTGTTAAATCGTACTTGTTAGGTAGACCAGCAAGCGCGGTAGCGCCAGTTATCCAGCTTAACGTTAGTTCAGAAGAGTTGTCGCGAATCACAACTGAGTAGGTATCGTTAGTAAAAGTTTGGAATGAAACTTTATTTGCCTGCTCTGAGGGCTGACAGTAGCTAAAGTGCTTGAGTGCTATTTCTATGTGTGATGGAGAGCAAATTGAGCTAGCCCTTGCTTCTACAAAGCTAGGTATACTGAAAATAATTAATGAAAATAAAAGAAATAAAGACTTTAGCACTTTCTTTCCTAACACGGAGAAAGTATAAAAGTAACATTAGGAAAATGAGCTAGGAATGAATAAAGAGAAAAGAAATTGTTACTAAATGGTGCGGAAAGAGAGACTTGAACTCTCACATCCGAAGATACTGGAACCTAAATCCAGCGCGTCTACCAATTCCGCCACTTCCGCACAGTAGATATTT
>NZ_JAKRFW010000034.1:0-72696 GCF_022347905.1 Pseudoalteromonas sp. Of11M-6
TGGCAAGACCTAGGAAAACAATCCGCCACGGAAGTTAAAAACATCGTCAAAGGCCTACGCGATTCACTTGATGACATGTCTACCAGTTGGCACTACGACCTACTGCTCCCAGACGCTGCCATCGAAGGTATGCAAGCCACGGTAAAACGCCTAGACGACGTCAACACCACACCAGAAAAGCATAACTTCTCGGCGGATAAACCACCTCCCACTACGCTATTCGGCTTGTGGTTTGAGGAGTCAGTGTGACGTGGGCCGACGTTTTCTTGATTCGCTCAATAGCGTTGTTTCAACGGAATAAACGAGGAGCGCATAAATACCACTTGAAGATATTTTTGGCTCTAACTACAGAAGTGCTGTACGGGGAATAACTAGACTAGGTTCCAAGAAAAACCCCACTGGATACGAGGTTACAGATTTTTCAAACGGAAACGCCAAAGCTATATATCTAATAGAAGATGGTAACATTAAATTGCACACATTATACCCTGAACTAAAGAAGTAAATATACGATGAATAAACTTAAAGATCCTTTAAGAACCATTTTAAAAACTTATTGTCATGTCGAAAGCTATGACCCCAGTATTTTGAGAAGAGCTGTCGGCATTGGAGAAGACTACCCTTATGACTTGATTAAAGTCAGAGCCCAACTTCGGGAGGCTATAGACTTAAATCTTATTTCACTAACAGAGTATGAAGAACTAACAGACGAAGATTTTGACTCCATAGAGGACCTTCATGAGTGGCTAGAGGAGCTCTATTCAGAGTTATTGTGAAAGTTAGCGAGTGAAATTCTTCTTAACAGGCTTTACCGACCACTGTTTTTAAAGGCCTGTAGAGCTAATGTCTAGCTTTACAACCCTTCTCATTGCTGCTAGCACAAAACACTAGACATAACGAAGCGGTAAAACCAGCCAGAGCACTAACCAAATGATATGGGGATCCGGGCTAATAGATCGGTTTCTCCCATATCAATACCAATCTGGCTGAGTAATGTCGTTATTTGCCCTCTATGGTGCGTCTGATGATTAAATAAATGATGCACTAAAAAACCAAACTTGCGAGAAAAGGTTTTACCTTGTGTGTTTTTGTAGTGTAAATCGGCTGCAAGCGCCTCCTCAGTGACTTCATTCGCAAATTCAATAATCACCTTATCCATTTCAGCCCTTGCCTGTCTCAACGCTGCAAAATCTTCATACAGCATCGCATCAAGCTTTGTCGGCAGCGGCATCGTTGCTACAGCGTTCAGTGCTTCAACATGATAGCTATGCTCTGTATAGCGCTTAAGCCAGATAATATCGGCAACAAGAATATGGTTTAACGACCCCATGATGGAGCCAAAAAAAGCCCCTCGATCTTGGTGTAATTCCGTGACGCTCAATCCCGAAACAGCTTCATATAATCTTTCGTTCATCCAGCGATTGTAATCCGCCATTAATTCAAAGTTTGCTTTCATCTAAATATTCCCTGTTCCCGTAAAAATTGACTAACCTCAACTTAGCGGCATTGGCTAGGTTAAAAAATACAAATATTTGAAGTTGAAAACAATCAATTTTATTGAACACTTTAATCTTAACTATCAATTATACAAATCAAAATGCGCGCGGCATAATGGCTACATCAACTTAAGAAGGAAAGCAAAATGTTAAAGAATATTGAAGGTCAACGCGTACCACAGGTTACATTCCCAATTAGAGAAAATGAAGAGTGGAAGCACGTCACCAGCGATGAAATTTTTAAAGGTAAAACTGTGGTTGTATTTTCTTTGCCTGGTGCCTTTACACCAACTTGTTCGTCAACGCACTTACCGCGCTATAACGAGCTTGCTAGCGTATTTAAACAAAATGGTGTCGACGAAATCGTGTGTTTATCCGTTAATGATACGTTTGTAATGAACGCATGGGCACAGTACCAAGAAGCGCAGAATATTACACTACTACCTGACGGTAACGGCGAATTCACTGACGGCATGGGCATGTTAGTTGATAAAAACGATTTAGGTTTTGGCAAACGCAGCTGGCGTTATTCAATGCTGGTAAAAGATGGTGTGATTGACAAAATGTTTATCGAACCAGAAAAGCCTGGCGACCCGTTTGAGGTATCAGACGCAGATACTATGCTGGAGTACATTAACCCGCGCCAAATCAAACCAGAGCCGGTTACCGTTATTAGCAAGATTGGCTGTCCATTCTGTGAAAAAGCCAAAGCTTTGCTAAAAGAAAAAGGACTGGCATATGAAGAGCTGGTACTTGGTCAACAAGCATCGCTAACCAGTCTTAAAGCGCTGTCTGGTCGCGAAACCGTGCCGCAAGTATTTATCGGTGGTAAACACATCGGTGGTTCAGACGATTTAGCTGAATATTTCGCTTAATCACTCATCCCCCACAACATGACTTGGTGAACTTGCTCACCAAGTCAAAATGTTCCCCCTCAACACAACAAAACACAATGACTAGTGACACTGTCATGGGGGGAGTATACCAATTTATCTTAATACTTGCTCAATTTGAAGGAGCAAATCTGACGCTAACTGCGTTAAAAATTTCTCATTTAGAACAACTAAATAGCAAAATTTTTGCCTGGTTATCGACAAGATTTTCTCGCCTCAAATAGACCTCTTAATTAAGTAAATTGGTATCACACTTTCTGATTTCGGAGCAAAAAATGAAAAAGATAAACATCGACGTAGTCGTGATTGGTGCGGGAACAGCAGGTCTCAGCGCCTATAGAAATGCCAAAAAATATACCTCAGAAGTTCTGATGATTGAGTCTGGCGTATACGGCACAACGTGCGCTCGGGTTGGCTGCATGCCGAGCAAGTTACTGATTGCCGCAGCTGAAGCTGCACATCAAATTGAAGTCGCACCTAAATTTGGTATTAATGTAAAACCCGCTGAAATTGACGGTAAAGCGGTTATGGCGAGAGTAAAGCATGAGCGAGATCGCTTCGTTGGCTTTGTCGTCGAAGCTGTCGACGAACTACCTGAGCAAGATAAACTACGCGGCAGTGCAAAATTTATCAACAGCCATACGGTACAGTTGGACGACCACACTCAGATCACAGCCAAACGTTTTGTTATCGCTACAGGTTCAAGACCTAGCTACCCCGGTGTGTTTAATAATTTTGGCGACCGCTTAGTCATTAACGATAACGTTTTTGACTGGGACAATTTACCCGACTCAGTGGCCGTATTTGGCCCCGGCGTGATTGGCTTAGAACTAGGTCAAGCGCTACACCGACTTGGCGTAAGGGTCAAAGTATTTGGTGTCGGCGGTGGCCTTGGACCACTAACCGATCCAATCGTCAAAGACTATGCCACCACTGTGTTCAGTGATGAGTTTTACCTCGACACAGATGCCAAAGTATCAGATATGAAACAGGTCGGTGACAAAGCCGAGCTTACCTATATTGACAAACAAGGGAAACCGCAAACCGAGCAGTTTGACTATGTGTTGGCAGCCACTGGTCGTGTACCCAATGTTGATAACTTAGGGCTAGAAAATACCACGCTAGAGCTTGATGACCGAGGCGTACCGCTAGCCGACCCACATACCATGCAATGTCTTGATGGCTCAGGTAACGCCCCGATTTTTATTGCAGGTGATGCCAGCAACCAGATCCCGCTTCTACATGAAGCCGCAGATCAAGGCACAATTGCAGGTGAAAATGCCGGTCGCTTCCCTGATGTGAGAGTGGGACTGCGCCGTGCAAAGCTTGCGGCGGTATTTAGCGACCCACAAATTGCCATGGTTGGAGCAAGTTATAAAGAGTTGGAAAAGCAATATGGCAATTGTGGCTGCTTTGCCATCGGAGAGGTAAGCTTTGAAAACCAAGGCCGCAGCCGCGTGATGTTAAAAAACAAAGGCCATATGCGAGTCTACGCTGAGCAAGGCACCGGATTATTCTTAGGTGCCGAATTTGTCGGCCCAGCTGCTGAGCATATGGCGCATTTACTTGCTTGGGCGCTACAAAACAAGATGACCGTGCCACAAATGCTCGAAATGCCTTTCTACCACCCAGTGATAGAAGAAGGCCTAAGAACGGCACTGCGAAATCTAAATGCAAACTTGAAGTTTGGCCCAGATATTATCAAACACTGCTTGGAATGTGGTCCTGGTGCTTAATACAAACATTGCTGGAGCCGGCCGTAACTGCTGGCTTTATCTTTTTACTGCGTTGCTTTAAATTCTCTGGCGAGCTCTCTATTTACCGCTTTTATCGTTTTCACTACGGACTTTTCGGAAACAGGGCTTGAAAAGTAATACCCCTGAATTTTATCTACTCGTGCTTCTTTGCACACATAATACTGCTGATAGTTCTCAACACCTTCAACAACAATGCTCAATTGTAGGCTCTTAAGCATATCAATCAAACCCATAAATATCCTTTTCCCTCTATCGTCTACCTCAATTCTGTCGGTAAGCGATTTATCCACTTTGACAATATCAATTGGATAATTGAGCAAATGTGATATTGAAGAATAGCCCGTTCCAAAATCATCTAGCGCAATCTTGCAGCCAAGCTCTTTTATGCGGCTTAGGCTTGATGTTACCCGTTCACTTTCATCCAAAAGCGCAGTTTCTGTTAGCTCAAAGGTAAATAAAGTACCGTCAATATCGACTCGTTTTAGACAATCATTGATAAATGCTGGTAGAGAAATGTCTCCGAGCTGTAATGGCGACAGGTTTATTGCTAAACGAATAGGATATCCGCACTTTGTTTGTATCTGCTTCAATGTGGTGATCGCGTGCTCAATAATCCACTTTCCCAACGGTTCTATGAGCTTTGACTCTTCAGCTATTGTAATAAACTCTTGAGGACTACTTGTGTATTTTGCAGTAGGCCATCGGATCAACGCTTCGAGAGACACGACTTTGGCCTGCTGAATATCTACAATTGGTTGAAACGCTAACTCTAACTCTTGCCTCTCTATCGCTCCTCTTAAGTCTTGCTCCACGTTATACTTCATTTGGAACTCAGTCTGCATATTATCTTCGAAAATGCACGCCATCGCACTTTGGGAAGATTTAGCCCTAAATAGTGCAATATCAGCAAAACGTATTAAGTCATCTGCATTATTACCATTGAGTGGGTACAGAGAAATTCCCATTCTTACTTGGCAGTAGATGTCCAGCTCATAAATTGAATAGCTTCGACTCAACAAACGAACAAGCTTTTCAGCTTCTATTTTAATTTGAAGCGGGTTGTCACAAGACACCATCAAACAAGCAAATTCGTCTCCTCCAAAGCGACTGACAATATCTTCTTGCTTGGTATGTCTATTAAAGCTTGCTCCTAGTTCAAGTAAAAGTTGATCAGCGATTTCATGGCCAAAGCGGTCATTTATCTTTTTAAAATCGACGATATCAACGACAAGGATCCCTGCACACTTATAGCGCTTTTTATCGGCTTGCATCAGCCGCTGGCAGGTTTCTTCAAAATAGTAACGATTATACAATCCCGTCAATGAGTCGCGTTCAGCCATCTGCTTTACTTGCAGGTAGCTTTTATGCAGTTGACTTTCTAGCTCAAAGCGTTTCTTTGCTTGAATAATAGACCGGCTCAAGAGCGATGCGGTGACTTCTTCTTTGAGTAGAAAGTCCTGTACGCCCAAATCTAGACATTTCAAAACCAACTCTTCAGAATGCGAATTGCTGATCATGACTATGGTTAAATCTTTAATATGGTTAATACGCTTAAGTTCGATGAGTAAGTCCACACCATTTTTGGACGGCATATTGTAATCCAGTAATAATAGGTCGAAGCAAAGCTCTTCTAGCGCAAATATTCCTTCTTCTACTGTACTAACTTCTGTCAAATGATGTTCAATCCCGCCTTTCACTAAGGAACGGCGGATCATCTTTCGGTCAACCACATCATCATCAACGAGCAATATATTCATTTACCACCTCATTACTTAGTTGGAAACTGTACAATTCGCCAATATCCATCCAACATATCAACAAGGCTCATCATTGAGTTACTTGCTTCTTCTTTTAAAAAATATCCTGCTACGTTTTTTTCATAACTATGATGAATATCATCTTCATCTTTCGAAGTGGTGAGTACGAACACAACCGTATCTTTTAACTCAGGGTCTTCTCTCAACTTACCTAAAAACTCAAGCCCACCCATGCGAGGCATTTTTAAATCTAATAGAACAATAAATGGATAATCTATTTTTTTAGTTTGTAAGAATTCTAACGCTTCAACGCCATCAATTGCCCGAACCATAGGGTTCATTATCTTACGCTTTGCAAAACTGCGTTTTACGGTCATATAGTCAATGTCATCATCCTCGACGACCAGCACTGTAATATCATTATTTTGCATAAAATGAATACCTAATTTGGATTAACTCTGGTATCTACTTTTGGCCACTTGATCACAAACTCAGTGCCAACGTTACTATCTACGATATCAACTGAACCGCCATAGTGATTGAGCACTTTTTTAATGATTGCCAAACCCATACCACTACCTTCTTGTTGATCTCTAGGTTTAAGCGTTTGGAACATTTCAAATACTTTCTCCCTATACTCAGGTGGGATCCCCGGTCCATCGTCAATAAAATGTATTTCATACTCTTCTGGGCTTTCTTTAACGTGGATTATTAGTGAGCCATTTTCACAATCGTGGTGTTTAAGCGAATTGCTAATTAAATTGCGGGTAACTACTTCAAGCGCAGTTTTTGGTAAGGTGACAATTAAAGAAGTACATTCCAATTTCAGCTTCGCCTCAATATCAATAGAGTCAAATATCTCTTTTGTAAACTCGCTGAATTCAAACGTTTCGTTTTCGCTATGCTTTCGATTTACCCGAGAGTAAATCAGCAAGTCATGGAGCAATTTACTCATTCTTGATACACGTTGTTGAATTAAATCAAAATTCTCCTTAGCGCCTTCGGGTAACTCATCGCCGTAGTCTTCATCAATCCAAGTTACCAACTTGGAAATCGCATTGAGTGGCGCTTTTAAATCGTGAGAGGCAATATAAGCAAATTCGTCTAAGGCTTCATTGGAGCGCTTTAACTGGGCGACAAGATGCTCCCTTTCGGTCACGTCACTGGAAAGTCCTAAAATAAACGTCGCGCCTTTGGCATCATAGAATCGCTTTTTGCGAGTAAATAATGTTCTTACACCACCATCTGGGAAATTGATAATCTCCAAACACTCTGCATACCCTGTTTCCAAGGCTTTTTTATCATCTTTGATGAACTCTTCCACTTCTTCTGGTTGATAAGAATCAAGTGTGGTGTAGCCAATAATTTTCTCTCTGGCTTCTTCTGGATACATGGAGCGAAAAGCACTGTTCGCTTTTACGATCCTAAGCTGATCATCTTTGATAAAGGCGTAGTCCGGAATATTGTCAAAAATTAAATCGGAAAGAGAATCATCACCAACAAATCTGTCTGCTTTCTCAAGTGGGGTTGAGTCTGTCATAGGAATTTACATTGGGAACAGGTAATAAGATCTATAGTAGGAAAGCGATATTATTCAAGATAAAAGTAATGGAAATGTTAAATAACAAGTGTGCTTCATCACAAAAATGTCTACACTATTATTCGTGCCAGATGCTTTATTTACAGTGCGATACTTACCTAATATTAATCCTGTTAATAGCAACATAAGTGCACTTTGACTTTTTAAACATAAAGACATAGCACACAATCTAAGCCTGCAATAGGAATAAAGGCAATAGCATGTTTGAAGATGTTGTAGAACTAAATAACTGTACCATAGTAGTCGTAGAAGATTCGCCACTCACTCAAAAGGTGCTATGCGCATGTTTAGAAGACATATGCAAAGTCGTCGCTTTTGAAAGTGCTGAGAAGGCCTTGGAATATGTAAAACTTGCATTGCCAGATTTAATCCTAATGGACTGGATGCTAGAAGGGATAACGGGTATAGAGGCTTGTACAGAGCTTCAAAAAGATCCAATAACCGCCCGAATTCCTGTCATATTTGTGACATCCAACATTAAAGAAAATCAGCAAGAAATGTGCTGGGATGCAGGTGCGGTCGATTTCATCAGTAAACCAATAGTAGCACGCACGCTGTTTAATCGCGTACTTACCCACCTAAAGTATAAAAAGCAAGCCGATCAACTTAGAGAGTATTCATACGTTGACGGGCTTACCGAAGCGTTTAATCGCAGATTATTTGATACTGACTTGGAGCGCCACTATCGTGGTGCAAAGCGCTCCATTAGCCCGCTTAGTGTCGTGATGCTCGATGTTGACTATTTCAAACTCTATAACGATGAATATGGTCATTTGATGGGTGATGATGTCTTGAAGGTTTTTGTAAGCACCGCCAAAAATCATATTCGTCGACCTATGGATGCTCTGTACAGATATGGCGGTGAAGAGTTTGCCATCTTACTGCCAAACACCCCCTATTCTTTCGCCTTAGAGATCGCGCAAAGAGTGGTACAAACCTTTTTCGAAACCGCTATTGAACATAAACTTTCACCACTAAAAGCTGTATCGGTTAGTGCTGGTGTCGCTTCACTTAGTGAGGATAATATCAATCAAACTGTTGAAGAGTTAGTAGAAAGAGCAGATAACGCGCTATATGAAGCTAAAAAGAATGGTAAAAATCGAGTGTTTGGAGAGGCAAGCTAGCAGCTGTTATCACCATAGTAAGTGGTGACCGTTTCCATACGGATCAGCGCAACCTCTGAATTAGGAAAAGGGAGCTGCTTTAGTGTATTGCTATAAGATAAATAACTAAAAATGGAGCCAACTCATTCACCATATCGTGTAGAGCTAGCTATAAACTTAGATTTCTATTTAGAACAATTCTTGATATTATCGCAACTCGTTGGGGAGTAGCCTGCTTCCAATGCTCGGAAGAGTTCGTATCAACATCATTGGCCAAAATGCCATGGTGCGGACACCTCTCGGTTGGCGAGACCATCGATATATCCATGCCTGTGGTCGGGCGTGTGGATATGTCGTGGACTCAAATCGCCCGACCGGAGCAATGTAAATGAATTTCGTCACCCTGCTACTGTTAGCATACGCCATGTCTACCGATGCGTTTGCCGCGGCAATCGGTAAAGGCGCCAGCCTAAAATCACCTCGGCTTACCGAAGCCATAAAAATCGGCCTCATTTTTGGTGTTATTGAAGCCTGTACGCCGCTGATTGGCTGGTTAATAGGACAATCTGCAGCTGGCTATGTCGAGGCTTGGGATCACTGGATTGCCTTTATCTTACTGTTAGGACTTGGCGCTCATATGATTTATGAGAGCCTTAAGGGTAATGACGATGCGCCAGCACAGCACGCAAAGCAACCTTGGTTAAAAACCATTATCACAGCGTTTGGTACCAGTATTGATGCAATGGCTGTCGGTGTCAGTCTCGCATTTGTTGATGTGAATATATGGCTCGCCGCTTCGCTCATTGGCCTTGCCACCACCATGATGGTAACAATTGGTGTGATGATTGGGCATTCGGCTGGAAAGTTCCTTGGTAGTCGAGCTGAAACCTTTGGTGGGGTGATCTTAATCTGTGTGGGAACTTGGTTGCTATATAGCCATCTTTCGATTTAATCGCAAAAAGAGCGGTATATTTACCGCTCACTTGCTTATCCCTTTACGTTAGGGCTACTTGGCTTTTAAGCCTTTTTAATCGCTTTTTTCAGCTTTTTGATTTTTGCTTCATGCTTTTCAATCTTTGCTTTACGCGCTTTCAGCTCTTTTTTAAGCGCTTTAACATCGCTTTTCTTCGCCATAACTAATCTCCTTTGGTTGTTTTGCGAACACCTACTACCATAGCAAAGTGGCTGACAATATCAAACCACACTTGGACTACTGCGTTACTCTCCGTCTACGAGTGGTAATTTTGACCAAATACTATTTTTTGCAGCTAAATGTTAGTAAATAAATAGACCAATTCGATATAGTAAAATACTAATCATTTGTTTTATATATGATTTAATATTGGCTTAGTTGTTGCTTCTATAAGCATAAATCAAGAGAACGGAACCAACCATATGTCTGTACCATTAAAAGATAGACCTCTCGAATCCGTCAGGGAAGAGGTGATTGACCGGTTAATTCTAAATTACAGCCACGGTGAGCTTTCGGCTGATGCATTCGAGAGACGATTGGATAAAGCATACGACCTGAACGAACAAGAACAAATTGCAGCACTTAGTGCTGATTTACCGCTAAAGTCGGATGCAAGATATTACAGCGAAAAAGCCGCTCGTTTGGGTCCAAAATTTACCTCAAGCGTAGATGGTGCTGAGGCGATAAGCATTACCTCTATACTTAGTTCCAACCATCGCAGTGGCGAGTGGGTCGTACCTAAAGAGATCCACCTAAAAAACTACCTTGGCAGCTTGGAACTAGATTTTAGCAACGCAATTTTTAGTCACCCTGAAGTACATATTTATATAGATTGCATTTTAGGCAGTGACGAAATCTTTGTACCAGACACAGTCGATGTCGTCACCGATATTCGTAATATTATGGGTTCAGTAGAAAACACAAGAAATACGCTTGCATCTGCAGGGCAGGTGAAACAGCGTCCACGAATTTATATTCACGGCAGAATGATTTTGGGTAGCATTGAAGTTAGCGTAAAGCGCTCAATGAAAGCACAAATAAAGCAATTTGCCGATGGCCTTAAATCCCTATTTGGTGATGGCACAAAATCCAAAAGCTAAAGCTTAATAAAAAACCCCTTGGTTCAGGGGTTTTTTATTATCCGAATAGCAGAGTAAACTTTTTACTTCTCTACAGGAAAGCCTCTATCACGCATAAGCGCTTCAACTTCAGCGTCACGGCCTCTAAACTTGCGATACGCTTCTGCTGGATCCATTGAGTTGCGAACTGAGAATAGGTAATCCACTAAACGCTGTGCAACGTCTTTGTCGTAGAAGCCACCTGGCGCTTCTGCAAACGCTTCTGCTGCATCAGAAGTTAATACCTCAGCCCACAGGTAACCGTAGTAACCCGCTGAATAACCTTCACCTGAGAATACGTGACCAAAGTGAGTTGTACGATGACGCATCACGACCTCGTCCGGCATGCCTAGCGCACCTAACTGAGACTTTTCGAATGCAACAGGGTCGCCAATCTTGTCAGGATCTGTGGTATGGAAAAGCATATCCATAATAGCCGAACCAAGGTATTCAGTCGTCGCGAAACCTTGGTTAAAGGTTGCTGACTTCTTGATTTTCTCGATTAGCGCTTTAGGCATAGGTTTGCCTGTTTTATAGTGAACTAAGTAACGATTGATCACTTCGTCTGTTGCCAACCAACGCTCCAATAGCTGAGATTGGAACTCAGTGTAGTCGCGCACACCAGAGTTTGAACTTGGGTACTTCACGTTTGATGAAAGCGCATGCAGCGCGTGACCAAACTCGTGGAAATAGGTTTCTGCATCTGACCAAGAAATTAAGGTCGCTTCACCTTCTGGTGCTTTCACAAAGTTGGAGTTGTTTGAGCTAAGCACATTTGTTTTACCATCAAATGTTGTATGGCTACGATATGATATGGCCCACGCACCAGAGCGTTTACCTTTACGTGCGAACGGGTCTAAATACCAAAGGCCGATATTATCACCAGTGGTTTTGTCTGTTACTTCCCAAACACGAACGTCAGGGTGGAATACAGGCACCGAGCCCTTTGGCACTTCGGTGAATTCAAAGTTAAACAGACGGCCTGCTACATAGAACATCGCTTCACGCAAATTATCTAGCTGTAAATAGGCTTTAACTTCGTTTGAATCCAATTGATACTTAGCTTGGCGAACCTTCTCAGCGTAGAAACGGTAATCCCATGGCATGATTTTTATATCATTGCCTTCAAGCTTAGCAATAGATGTCATGTCTGTTACTTCTTCTTTCACGCGCGCAATTGCAGCAGGCCATACTTTTTTCATCAGCGCCATCGCGTTTTCAGGCTTTTTCGCCATGCGGTCTTCAAGACGCCACTGCGCGTAATTATCGTAGCCGAGTAAGTTAACGCGTTCATGTCTAAGCTTTAGGATGTCAGAGATAATCGCTTTATTGTCGTACTCGCCACCGTTGTTGCCACGGTTATAGTAGTTGTTCCATACTTTCTCGCGTAACTCACGCTCTGTTGAGTAGGTTAAAAATGGATCCATTGATGAACGAGAGTTGGTAATCGCGTACATGTCCGCCTTACCGCGCGCTTTTGCAGCAGCCGCTGCCGACGCAACAAACGACTCAGGCAAACCTGACAACTGGTCTTTAGTGAGATAGACTACATAGTTTTCTTCATCTGCAAGGACGTTGTTTGCAAATTTAGTATGTAGCTTTGATAGCTCAAGATTAATGTCCGCGTAACGCTTAGCGTCTTCACCTTTTAGCGTCGCTCCATTGCGGGCAAAGCCGTTAAAACGCATCCAAGTAATACGCTGCTCTTCTGCCGTTAGCTTTTTATATTCAGCGCCTTCGTATACCGCTTTTACCCGTTCAAAAAGCGCTTGGTTTTGGGTGATTTTAGAGCTGAACTCTGAAAACTTAGGCACAACTCGCGATTGGATTTCTCTAAACTCTGGGCTTGAAATATTTGCACTCCAAAGGCCGTAGTAGGTAAAAACGCGATCTAAAGGAGCACCCGCTCTTTCTAGTGCAACAATGGTGTTCTCAAAAGTTGGCTTAGCTGGATTATTGGCTATTGCTTCAATTTCTTTCAAATTATCAGCCATACCAATTTCAAGCGCAGCTTCTAAATCTTCAAGCTTCATTTTGTCAAAATGAGGAACGCCTTGATAAGGACCTGAAAACTCCTGTAAAAGCACGTTATCATATTGCTTACTTTGCAGTGATTTTACTGGTTCTTGGCTTTGCTCTGCTGTGCCCGCACAACCCGCAAGGGCTAAACATACAGCTGCACTTAATAATGTGATGGAAGGTTTGAACATATTGTTTCATCGCTTGTTGTTATCGTGGGATAGATATTACGGATCGTCTCTAAAAGTGCAATCGCTTTGCGGGAGAAACAAGGTTCTCTGCGATAGAGCAAAAATGCTAGTACTCATAGTAGCTTAAAGACACTAAAACTATAGTGAGTGGAGTTTTTTCATGGGTTGTTACAATTTACCTTGAAAATTTAACTAAAATCAGCCAAGTTAGTAAAAAACTGATCTGTAGGGAAAAATAATGGAAGTTGGTATTTTCATCTATGACGGTGCGGAGTGTTTAGATTTTTGTGGCCCATTTGAGGTATTCAATACCGCAAAGCGATTTATCGAAACCCCAATTAACGTCAGCCTTGTCGCACCAAGTCATGTTCCTGTTACCTCGCGTGGCGGCATGAGTGTAAACCCCCATTACAGTATTTACTCGCATCCAAAGTTTGATTTGCTCATCGTAGTCGGCGGACTGCATCACCAAATTTGCAGTGATCACAACGTACTTAATTGGCTTGCAGAAACAGCGAACCATACCTCTCAGTGTGCATCTGTTTGTACAGGTGTGTTTTTATATGCCGAAGCAGGCCTTATTGATGGCAAGCGAGTCACCACCCACTGGCAGGATATCGACGATTTGAGAGAACAATATCCCTCTTTAGAAGTCGTTGAGGACGTAAGGTTTGTAATGGATCAGAATTTTACTAGCTCAGCGGGTATTTCGGCAGGTATCGATATGAGTCTAGAACTGGTGAAAAAGCGCTTTGGGCAATCGGTAGCAAGAAAGACCGCAACCCAAATGGATTATGACTGGCCTAGAAGTTAATAATGATGAGTAAACCCACCATTATTAAACGAAGGCCTCGCTCACTCTAGCCATTGTTGATATCTGCGAACTCTAGCTCACTCACACGTTTTTTCGCAAATACGACGACTTTTTCGTATTCACTTTGCGCTTGTTCCAAGTGTGATTTACACTGCCCAGCTTGGTGTTCACGCGCATAAATCTCTATTTTATCTAGCAAGTCAAAGAGAGCTTCTGCGGCTAAATCACCAGCTTGACCTTTAAGTGCGTGACTGTATTTTGCCGATGCGTCGCAATTACTATTTTTGATACTCAATCTAAGCTGTTGCATTTGATTTTCAGAGTCGTTCAAGAATAAGGTGTACACCTTTTTAAGTAATTCTTCGTCCCCAGAGAGGCGTTCAAGCACGTCTGCTTCGTTTATCGGCAGGCCTGTTTGTTCTTCTGCTACACTTTCAACTGGGTGAATAAGTACAGAATCATCATCCTTAGCATGCACACCTAGCGCATCTAGCACGTCAAATAACTGTTCGACGACCACAGGTTTAGTCACAAACTCATTCATTCCTGCATTGAGACAACGTTCTTTTTCACCCGCAAGGGCGCTGGCAGTCATCGCAATAATGATCGCATCTTTATACTTATCACCACCTTGACCTTGACGGATCGCTCTTGTGGCCTGATACCCATCCATTCCTGGCATATTACAGTCCATAAAGATAGCATCAAAATCAACCTCTTGATGCTCAAATAACAGTAGTTTATTCACAGCATCTTGACCATCAACGGCAAAATTCACCTTAGCTCCTTGTCCTTCCAACATGCCTTTTGCCACAATCCGGTTGATTTGATTGTCGTCTACCACCAAAAAGTGACAGCCCGCGACCAAGTTACCACTTAACGCGGCTGTCTCACCTGACTTCTTCAAGCTAGGCTGTAATCGAATTGCTTTATTTAAGTCAAATAGCGCGACAAATTCTCCAACTCGAAGAGGTGAAGAAATATGCACTATGTTATCAGCATCGTTAATATTCTGAAGTTCATCCCCCACTAAAATAAGTTTTTCAAAGTGATTTTGAGCTGATTTCATTTGAATATAATCTTGCTCATTGGTAATGATGCATATATCACTCTGCATCTCTTTCTCAAGGTACTTACCACCGCATTTAGCGATAAGCTTAGCGATAGAGTCTGACTCCAATTTGGTTTTACTGAGCACAGAGACTGTTTTACCGGCCAATACTTCAGGCACGTTGATGGGCTTAGTTTGCGCACTAGAAAAGGGTAATTCAAACCAAAACTTGCTGCCTTTAAACTTTTCACTCTCAAAGTGAATATGGCCGAGCATCTTTTCGACTAACTGCTTACAAATAGAGAGTCCAAGTCCTGTGCCACCAAACTCGTTCGAGGTATTAGCAGATTCTTGACTAAATGATTGAAATAGCTTGTTTTGATTAGCTTTTTCAATTCCAACCCCAGTGTCTTCCACAGTGACTTTAAGCCATACCGAGTCTTCTAATTGTTCGGTGATGACGGTCAACTTCACATGACCTTTTTTAGTGAATTTAATTGCGTTACTAAGGAGGTTATAAATTATTTGTTTAACGCGCGCCGCATCACCACATAGTTCAATATGCGCTAAACCAGTTTGGTCCAAAATATAAGTGATCCCCTTTTCCTTGGTTTTAGCCAACATAGAAAGCGCGACATGTTCAATGACAGAGAGCGGATTGAATGGTTCATTATCAATGTCCAGCTTGCCCGCCTCAATCTTCGACAGGTCCAGTACATCGTTAATTAACGACAAGAGCGTAGTCGAGCTGGTTTCCATCATTTCTAGGTACTTATGTTGGTGCTTAGTAACGGGCTCTTTTCTCACCAAGTTTAGAGACCCTAAAATACCGTTGAGGGGCGTCCTCATTTCATGACTGATAGTGGAAATAAATGCACTTTTCACTTCTGACGCTTTCGCTGCTTTATCCCGAGCGACCACCAGCTCTTTAGTACGATCTTTCACCTCTTGTTCCAGTCGCTCATTTGCACCAACTAACTGTGCTTCCGCTTCTTTCTTAGCGGTGATGTCTTCAACAAATAGCGCGACCCCCTTAACTCTCCCATTACTTGCATATATGGGTGATAAATTAAGAGAAATCCAAAGCCCATCTTGCTCTGTAACTTCTAGCAATAGTTCTTTTGGTTTAACACATTCTCCACGCAAAGTTGTGTTTGAGTTGTAGGTAATAAATTCATATATCTGCGTTGGTAAGAAGCGCGCGCTAGAACCAATTCGGCCATCATTTAGCTGTTTAAAAAACCGTTTTGAAGTTTCATTATAGCTCGTCAACTTAAGGTTAAAATCGAAACCAAGCACGCCATCTGATGCGCCATCTAAAATCGCCTTAAACTCTGCTCGCGTTGAATCGAGCGCACGTAAACTGCTCGTATATTGCCAAAATGCAAAAAAGACGAGAGCGAATACACCGCAGGCAATAGCGAGTAAAACATAGGTGGTTAATCGTTTTTCATTGAGGCTTTGCTGATAAACAGCAAAAGGGATAAGATTAACGAGCTTAACTTCTAGGTTATTAAAGTTAGCCCCTTCAACCTTGCTAATGAGCGCAAGAAACTGCTCTCCCGTTGATTTTTCTTCCACCAGTTGGATTTTATTGGACCATGGCGTCACGCGATATAATGTTTGAAAGTTGATTTCGGGGTTTATATCTTTGCTGTATCGTAGCGAAAATTCAGGATGATAAATAAACGAGTCATCTGCACCTAAGAGCATCACTTTTTGCATACTTGGCGCTTGAGAGACAATTCTATCTATCATCTTTTCAGCATTGGTATTAATTACCAATATACCAAATAAGTCGTTATCTATATCGTAAGTCGGTAAAGTAAAACGTTTGGTTGGTTGAAAAGGCGTGACGACCTGTCCGTGCTCGCGATTTAAGTTGATTGTTGTGGAATAGATAGTGCGTTCTGGCAGTTGCAGTGCTTGGATAAAGTAATCACTTTCGCTCTTATCTTGTAGTTTGCTATCGGATACAGCAATTACCTGCCCTAGCTGTCGCTCAACCCTAACCATTTCCATCCCAGAATGGGCGTCAAGTAGGCGGATTTGGTTAAGGCCATCATACGAATATAACATTGACCTAAAAATCGTACTTAGTCGTGCCCGCCAAACATCAAGCGGCGTGTTTTCTTGAGGGTCGATACCATCGTTTTTTTCCGCTCTTGCAATACCCTGAATTGGCGGGGTGTCTAGCAGAAAATAAAGAAACCGGCGGTTATCGTCGATCTCTCCCAAGTAAATATTGTTTTGTGCCGAATGTACCTGCTCTAAGCGCTGATAGAAGCCCTCGTTCAGGTCGCGATGGATACTATTTTCAAAATATAAGATGGCACTCACCATCACGGCGAGCAGCAGTACAATAGCGCCCTTAGCAATATTGGAAGAAGACACATTTTCTCCTTGGACAGTGGCCTAACTGTTAGGCATAAAGACCTAAAATGCGTTTGCACTTAAGCACAAAAGGCAGCTACAAGCAAACGCATTATTAAATCTAGTCCAAATAGAAACAAAGACAAAGATTACTTACCCTGCACACGGAGGTTATTTACAACGTGATGCCTTTACGGTTATGAAAACGGTGATAATCAATGCTTGGCCCTTCTGGTACCACTTGGGTTGGATTGATCATCGTATGGCTAAAGTAGTAGTGCCTTTTAATGTGGTAAAAATCAACCGTATCTGCAATACCTTGATGTTGATATAAGTCACGCACATACGCAGAAATATTGGGGTAATCTTCGATTTGCTTAATGTTGCACTTGAAGTGACCATGGTACACGCTGTCGAAACGGATGAGAGTCGTAAATAGTCTCCAGTCGGCTTCCGTTAATTGTCCTTTCACAAGATAACGTTGCGCAGCGAGTCTTGCTTCGAGCTTATCTAGCGCGTGAAATAACGCGCTTACCGCACTGTGATAAGCATCTTGGGTTGTCGCAAATCCGGCTTTATATACGCCATTGTTGATGTTGTGATAAACAAAGTCGTTTATTTCATCGATTTCATGCTGTAGCGCCTCTGGGTAATAATCAGTGTCGTTTCCCGTTATCTGGTTAAAGGCACAATTAAACATACGAATGATTTCACTCGATTCGTTGCTCACGATTTGCTCCGTTTGTTTATCCCAAAGGACTGGCACCGTGACTCGACCCGAATAATTTGGGTCTTTTTTCGCATACAGCTGATGCATAAAACTGAGCTGATACAGGCTATCACCGACTTCTGGACGCTGACTGGTAAAACACCAACCTTGATCTAACATATCAGGGTCTACAATCGATACATCAATATGCGCCTCTAATTGTTTAAGCTGTCTGAAAATAAGCGTTCTATGAGCCCAAGGACACGCAAGGGAAACATACAAATGGTAGCGTCCGGATTCGGCTTTAAAACCCGCTTTACCCGTTGGCCCCGCACTGCCGTCTGCTGTTACCCAATTTCTTAGTTTTGCAGACTCACGCTCAAACTTGCCTTGGCTACTTTTTGTGTCATACCACTTATCGTGCCACTGACCTTCAATTAATAATCCCATGTAAACCCCCTATACAATATCGCCGAAGCGTCCTTGTTGATAATCTCTTACCGCTTGATGAAGCTCCTCTTGGGTATTCATCACAAATGGTCCCATATGCGCTATTTTTTCATTAATCGGCTGCCCTGCAAGGATCAAAAAACCAACATCATCCGTCGCTAAGAGAGCAAGGTTTTTACTTGGGTCAAGCTCAAGCAGCGTTTGCTCCCCATAGTTTTCAAATCCAGCGATGCGGTTAATATTTACACCAGCACCATCTTGTGTTGCCTGTGCTTTGTTCGTTCGGATAATGTTCATAATAGCTCTCGGGTTAACTTGAACTTGGAATAATCAGTTCAGCGCAACTATTTAATAGTTAGCCTACCAAACCTGCGCGAGAATAAAATTAGTCAAATTTGGCTATTTCGTTCTATTGCGTCGAATGATTGTTCCAATCTATTACAACGCGTAGCCACACTGGTCAGAACAGTCTTTAACATTGCTCTCACCTAACAATTTTTAACAGTATTTACACAATTATCTGACAAGCTTGTGGGGCTACAATTTAACCCTTAATAGGAGCAAAGGATGAGGTCCCTAAGTTTATTGTTTGCGCTGGCACTACTTGCGGCGTGTAGTTCAACAAGTCCGGTAAGCGTAAATACGGTTGCAGGTCCCCCAACGAATCTTACGGTTGAGATCACTGATGTGACCAATACCGATGGTCAAATGCTAGTACTGTTATTTGACAATAGCACTGACTACCACAGCGATAAAAATGTGAATGATCCAGACGCTCACTTTTTTCGCAAGCTGATTGTCACACCACAAACTCCTACCACGACGGTCACTTTTGAAGGCGTGCCTGCAGGCCAGTATGCGATCCACGTGATCCATGACGAAGATGGTGATGGCGGCATGGATCGGATGATCTTCCCATTTACCGGCATGCCAAGTGAGCCTTATGCACTGTCGAATAACATTCACGATAGCTTTTCAAAAGGCGATTTTGAAGAGGCTTTGTTTACTGTAAAGGCCCCTGACACTAAGATCCAACTTGCCCTCTCTACGCATTTATCAAAAATGACGGGGCTGTAATGCTTAAATACTCACAGGTGCTGCAATGCCTGTGAGCTACCTTTTAAGTTCTGACATTTGTCATTTTATTTTCTGACAACCCTCACTCACGCTTCATCTTATAGCAACGCATACTGCAAATCGTACAGTTCAGTAGGAGCGAAGACGGTGAGCAACGCCATTGAGTTATCAAATATCAGTTTTGCATACAACAATACTAAGCCAATATTAGCAGACCTAAACCTTACGCTTGAACAGGGTAAGGTTTATTCCATTCTTGGTCCAAATGGCGCAGGAAAAACCACCCTGATCAATATAATGCTTGGCAGACTAAGACCCACATCAGGACGAGTCTCTGTTCTTGGTCATCAGCCAGAGTCTGACTTTTGTCGCCAGCGCGTAGGTGCCATGATGCAGTTAGGCGGGCTACCTCTGCAAACCAAGGTGAGGGAGTTTCTGGCGTTATTTGCAAGTTACCATCAAACCCCAATTCCATTGGAGCGGTTAATTTCACTCTGCCAATTAGCACCATTTTTAGAACAAACTTTCGATACGTTATCTGGAGGTCAAAAGCAACGACTGTTTATGGCAATTGCACTAGCAGGCAATCCCGACATTGTTTTTTTGGATGAACCTAGTGTTGGTATGGATGTAGAGTCAAGACAGCAACTGTGGCAGGCCATACGCACATTAAAACAGCAAAATAAAATGGTACTTCTTACCACACACTATCTTCACGAGGCAGAAGCATTAGCGGATGAATTATTAGTTTTAAAAGAAGGAAAATGTACCAAAATTAACGACATACCTGAGCTTGCCAACACCTATCGTCGCTCACAAATCAAGTTCACCAGCGACCTGCCTGCTGCTGCACTGGTTAACGCATTTCCTATGATAGATCTGCATGTTAAAGGCGATCAGTTCACTATATTGACGGATGAGCCAAACCATATTGTGCAGCAGGTATTAGAAAAATTTTCTATCCGCAATTTGTATGTAGCCCCAATGAGCCTCGAAGAAGCTTATTTATCCCTAATGAATGCTAGGAGTGCTTAACCATGATAAACACAGCATCCTTTATACTTGAAAGCAAAACTGAACTTTTGAGCACATTTAGAAGTAAGGGTTTTGTGATCCCAGCCACACTATTTCCTTGCTTGTTTTATCTTTTCTTCGGCGTGGTGTTCAGTCATCATGACTCCCATAACTATATGTATATCAATTATCTGATATTTGGCATGATAGGACCTGCGCTATTTTCCTTTGGCGTTAACGTCGCCCTTGAAAAGCAAAATGGTTGGCTGATACTCAAGCAGCTCTCTCCCGTTTCTCCCTATCAGTATCTGCTCGCAAAATGTGTGAGTGCGACGGCTTTTTCATTGCTCGTAGCCTGCCTAATGAGCTTGCTGGCATTATTTTCTGGCGTGTCTTTAAGTTTAGCTCAATGGTTACTCGTGATTGCCATTACCCTACTCGGCACCTTGCCTTTGTGTATGTTAGGGCTGTTAGTTGGGCTGTCAGTGTCAGCAAAAGCGGCACCTGCGGTGGTTAACTTAATTTACCTACCACTCTCATTGCTTTCTGGCCTGTGGCTGCCTATCACGCTATTTCCTGAAGCAATGCAATGGTTTGCTTGGCTGTTGCCCACTTTCCATATTTCCCAATTGGCGCTTTCGACCATTGATGCCACCTTGGGTTTTCCAGTTTACCTCCATGCGGCCGTCCTAATTACACAAACGCTAGCATTATTTTTTGTCGCGCAAATTAAGTTTAAGCAGGCTTAATAAAAAACAAAAAATTATTCCTAATAATAAATTATAGAAAAAACAAAAATTCACAAAAAATTTATATTAATTTAAAAAACCATTGACCATGGAATGCAGAAATAATTATCATAATAAAAAATAAAACACACACAAAGGTATTAAATTGAAATATACAAAAACACTTGCTACAGCACCATTATTGCTAAGTCTTTCTGTACTTGTGGGTTGCATGGGTACTCAAAATGAATCAGAAAAAACTAACAAGATGACTTACACCCTTAAAGGTGATGAGGATTTAGTAAAGATAAGAAGCTTAGATAAAGTTAACATAGACGGTGAAGATCACAGTATTACGGTTACGCTTGATGTTTTTTCAAGAGATAACAACACTGCTAATTATATTAGAATGATCAACAGTGTAAAAGGCTGTACCACACATGAAGAATATATAGCGGGTGGCACGGGGCAACAATGGACTTCACCAGCAACAGGGAAGGAGTGCTTTAAAACCGCAGAGCTTGAAGTTGGCCCAAACGGTAAATTTAGAACGGACTATATTAAGTTTACAGAGGCGGTAGGTTCTCGTGGAAGATATACAGTACCTGCACTAACCTACATAAGTATCAGTCCAAAAGAATATGGTTCAAGAGAATATAACGCGACTGTCGGCTACTACCACCACCACGGCAAAGAAGGTACTGGATGTGGCCCAGTATATTTAAAGGTAAATGGCTTAGGTGTAAAAGAGTATTTAGAACCAACTAACGAGAGTGATAGTACTCAAAAGCATATCACCGTCGATTTAGGATATATTCATGCGGCAGATAAGATTAGTTTTGAGACACACCAATACGAGTTATGCGATAGTGATAAAATAAATAGAAAAGATATTGTTTACACTACTGGATTAACAATCATGGAAAATACACAAGGTTAAATTAGAGACAAACCCAGGGTGAGTGCATACTTCGTTTACGACCATTAACCGAAGATAAGCTCTGCCCTGAATTTATCGTCAAAGCTGGCCCGAACACACTTGCCACGTATCGAATCTTTACGGCCTGTGTGCTGCTTTACTAGATTGCGAACAACCCGTCTGAACAGCGCCATGTTTTCCGCCGAAGTCGGCTCACTTATCTGACAGGCATCTTCTTTAAACACGACATCCAGTACCCAATGCTGCTGGATCTCGATGTGCCAATGGTGGCGGATAGCTTTTTGTAACATCTGAGCATCAGGCTCAACTGAAGTGACATAAAAGTGCGTGTCTATTTTTTCTCGTAGGGCCTTAATCTGGTCCCGCAGTGGTGTAAGGTTTACTCCACACGCGTCACACCAAATTTCAAAGTATTCGTAAGGAAACTTACTCACACCCTTTTCGTAATTTTCGTAGGTACCTCGTTCAACTCCGGCAAGCCTTGCCATTTCACTTGTGGTTTTACCTGCCACTTTACGCATGCGGCGTAAATCATCTCCTGTAAAACGTTTGTCATATTCACCCACCAACACATTCCTTTTTCTTTAGTTGTGCTCGCGCTTTCAGCCACTGATTAAACAGTAGACAAGTGTATTTAGTACCTATTATTGACTGACAGCGCACAAAACCAAGTTGCGTTTTTGTATCTAAACTGTAAACGCGAGTCTATCTTATCAATTTTATTTTTCAAGCTTTAGTGACGTAAAAAAGACCATTTTGTTTCAATTTGTTAACCTTCGCATGATTTTTTGTGCAAAGGAGAACAGCAAATAAAAATAAGTGCACAGCCTTTACACAGCGCGTGTTTATTTATGTTTGGTAAAGGTATGCGTTCTCCATCGACTTAAAATTGTCAATATGAGAACCAAAACTATCCAAACAGATTCGCTTCCAATAGGTAGTCAATCACCGCCCGTGTCCTAGGTGGGATTTGTTTACGTGATGGATAAATGAGAGAAAACACCAGTTGCTCGCTACTTAACTCAGGACAGATCATTTGTAACTCCCCGCGTTCAACTTCTTGCTTCACAGTAGAAGGCAATAACTGCGCAACTCCTAACCCTGATACTGTCATTTGTTGTAACAGCATAGGGGAATTGCACCAATGCACTTGAGTTGGTGTAAAGTTTACGGCTTCACCACTGCGATAAAACTGCGTCATCCCCGTTGATTTAGCCTGCTCTAACAGTAACCAAGGTAGCTGGTTTAGCTGTGTGTCTTTGCTTGGTAACCCATGCAATGCTATCAGTTTAGGACTTGCATAGAGCTTAAAACATTCTTGATGTAATTGCCTTGCAATCAGTGCGCTGTCTTTAGGAAAGCCAACCCTGATGGCGAGATCTATTTGGTCGTTAATAATATCGCGCTTGTCATCATCAACGATGATATTTAATTGGATCTTCGGATATCGCGCCGTGAGCTCAGAAAGTTTTGGTAACAGAAACTTATGTGCAGTGTCGTGTGTCATGGTTATTGAGACCATACCATGAGGCTCTTTGTTATCGAGCAGTACCTCAACATCATCCAAAATAGCGTGCAATGAATGTGCTTGAGCCAAAATGTCACGTCCCTCCCGCGTTAGCGTAAGTTGCCTCGTGCTACGCTGCAGTAGTCGAACGCCTAACATAGTCTCTAACTGGGACACTTGTTCACTCACTCTAGAACGGCTAGTAGCCAACTTTCGCGCAGCTTGAGCAAAGCTTCCCATATCCACAACCGTTGCAAATATTGCTAAGAGTTTTAATGCATTTAAGTCTATTGTACTCAATTTCAGAACTCACCATATCGAATTAACCCACTTATGATAACAAAAATTACCACCCATAATAGCCACATCCAATACATTCTCGTTTTAAAAAGAGGTATACATCATGATCGCAATCACAGGCGCAACAGGCAAATTAGGTCAATTAGTTATCGAGTTTTTGGCACAGAAGATCCCAGCCAAGCACATCGTGGCTCTAGTTAGAGATCTCGATAAAGGAAGGGCACTCACCAATTTAGGGGTCACCGTAAGGCAAGCTGATTACGACAAACCGCATACACTTGATGCAGCACTTGCAGGTGTTGAAAAGCTGCTGCTGATCTCAGGCAATCAGATCGGAAGCCGCACACCTCAACACAAAGCAGTTATTGACGCCGCAGTGAAAAACCAAGTGCGTTTAATTGCCTATACCAGTATTTTGAATGTGGACAACTCACCACTGGAGCTGGCTAAAGAGCACAAAGAAACAGAGGCGTATTTGAGAGCAAGCGGCGTGGCTTACAGCATGCTGAGAAATGGATGGTATAACGAGAACTACACTGATTTAGTACCTGTATTTACAGCAAATAATGCCATTACCTCAATCGCGCCGCAGGCTCAGATCAATAGCGCGGCTCGTGCAGACTACGCACTGGCTGCTGCTACCGTATTAAGTAGCGCTGGCCACGACAATTCGGTTTATGAATTGGCTGGCGACAATGCATTTACAATAGAAGGTTTGGCACAAGCCGTGTCAAAACATACTCAAATTGAAGTAAAAGCAAAGTTTGTATCTGACGAAGAGTATCTGGCCTACTTGGTTGCTCTCGGTGTGCCTGCAGGTTTTGCCGCACTATTGGTTGACGCTGAGACCCAAGCACAAAAAGGATATTTGGCAACCCAAAGTAATGCGCTCAGTCAGTTGATTGGTCGCCCGACCACAACAGTAACCCAGTCCCTCGCAAAAAATTAAGCATACTTTACCGCTAATCCAGTGCACAGGCTCTTGCGTGTGCACCTATTTTACTCGGCCTCAGGTTTGCCTTCTAGCGTCGATACAAAGAGGTCTCGGCTCACTAAAAAGCCGCAAATACTTACCACGACTAAAAAGATGCCATACATAGATCCCATGTAAACCCAGTCACTTTGTCCAAACCACAGACTTGCACGTGTACCGTCATTAAATAATAAGATATTGATAAGCGACAATGAGATCACACTGCGAAAATAAATCGGTTTATCCATATGGCTCGCAAATGCTGCGATAATGAGGGAGAACAGGCATAAGTAGAAGCCCATTACTGAAAACGCACCAGGTTGCATACTAGGATAAAATGCGACGAGCGAGAGCAAGACAGCAGCCCAACCGGTAGTTTTGTATATCATTATCAAGTCCTTTGAAAATGTTAATAAATGTTCTTTATGTAAACAGGCTGGAGTATGAGGTAATACTCGTAATTACGCAACTAAATGATGATAAATATTAACTGATATGACCTTTATTCCTTAGTTTTAAACCTACCTAATTGCCTCAAACTCAGAACCTAACACTAAAGTATTATGCAAATATTTAATTAACACATTATCAAGATGATAGCGCTGCTGAAACTCTTGTTTTTAACTGCGGTACACTGTCTTTTTCGAACCAATTGTGCTTTTTTAACCAGATCTGATTGCGGGGACTAGGATGAGGTAATGGCAAATGACTTTGGTTAGAAAAGTCAGCATTTTTAACCATCTCAGTTACTGATGAATATTGCGTTAAGTAGCATTTTTGCGCATATTGCCCAATAAGTAGTGTCAGCGACACCTGATTGAGCGTAGCTAATACCTGATGGTGCCAAGTTGGCGCGCAAATTTTCGGTGGTGGTAAATCTCCAGACTTCCCTTTACCCGGGTAACAAAACGCCATTGGCATAATAGCAAATAAATCTGGGTTATAAAACTGTGCTCGACTAACACCGAGCCAATCGCGCAATCTATCTCCACTTGGGTCATTAAACGGCTGGCTAGTTTGATGTGCTTTTAATCCCGGCGCTTGACCAATAATCAACACCTTAGCCTTGCAACTGCCTTGGATAATAGGTTTTGCCCCCATAGGAAGCGCTTTATCACACAGCTTGCATTGCCTAACCCGTTCAAAAACTTCCATCTTCTCTTATTTAATTTCGCCCATATCAACGAGGGCCATTATGGCATAGCCATATTCAAATCCCTACTCAACCGGCCGAACTTAAGTACTTAGTCGTTAAAACGCCTCCACTCAACTTAAAACAAGTGCGAATCACTATCATTTAGATGCAAATTATTGGATAATATTCTATTACGTTTGCTGTCTTTTAAAGGGGTGCTATGCCTAGTCGGGATAACACAAATCATAAGGCTATTTTATATAGAGCTGAAGTACTAGCACGCTTTTTTATCGCTATTTTCGGCGGCTATTACGTGACCGTTTTAGCTTCATCTTTATTGGCTTTAACTTTACCTACTCCGCGCCTAGATGCGCTTTTATATGCATTAACAACCGGCATCGTCTTTTACGCCATTGTCTTTATTTGGGTGTTTGGATGCCGCTCTTTTAAAAAGGTATTTCTTGGCATGATCGGACTACTTTGTATTCTCTACGGCACTTTGACGCATTTTGGAGGCTCCCTGTGAGAGAGTCATTTTTCCGCAGCATGACTTGGCTACACACTTGGGTTGGTTTACTCGTATGTTGGTTGCTGTTTTTAATCTTTTTTGCCGGTACCGCGAGCTTTTTCAGACATGAAATCAGTCTGTGGGCGCAACCTGCAACACACCATCTACCTCATTATGATAGTGCCCAACAAAATGAAACGGTCAAAAAGAGTATCGAACGGTTTCAAGAGATAGCGCCAAACGCCGAGTCTTGGCGTATTGAAATGCCAACAGAGCGTCGCCCGAGCTTGCTATTGATGTACTCCGAAAAGCCAGCCGAAGGAGAAAGGCGCGGAAAACGTCACTCTGAGTATCTTGACCCAGTAACGCTGGAGGCGCTTCCTGAGTTTAGAGAGACTAAAGGTGGTAACTTTTTCTATCGTTTGCATTTTGACTTACATTACATGAACGCGATCACCGCGCGTTGGATTGTCTGTTTTGCAACTCTGTTTATGCTAATTGCGCTTATTTCTGGCGTGGTGATCCATAAGCGCATATTCAAAGATCTATTCCAATTTAGAAACGGGAAAGGACTGAGAAGTTGGCTTGACGCCCATAACCTCTCTTCAGTAGTGGCATTGCCGTTTCATATTATGATCACTTACACTGGCTTAGTGACGCTTATTTTTATGTTATTGCCACAACCTGCGGAACAGCGCTTTGAAGATACAAAAACGCTTAGAGCCGAGCGCTACCCCTTTCTTGCTGAGCTCCCTGAAACAGGACAGCCACTGCAGGATCTCGCATTAAATACAGCGTTAGATCATTATTTTACTAACTCTGGTGACGCACCGCTTCGCCGCATTGTGATCTCATCGCCAGGGGATGCAAGTGCAACGATTAAGCTTTATGCCAATGCTCAACGCGCAGTGCAGGATGATCCACCCAGTTGGATGTATAGCGCGGCATCTGGTGAGTTGTTAAAAACACACAATGTGACGCTGTCTGGCGCTGAAAATCTCTACGGCGGAATGATAGCACTGCACACCGGGCGTTTAGCGGAGCCACTGTTACGTTGGCTATACTTTGTTGCCGGATTAGCAGGTTGTGCCATGATTGCAACGGGTGCTGTTATGTGGGCAAAAAGACTACGCCAAAAGCTCAAGGGTGATGACAAGCCGGGTGTAGGCCTTAGGCTTGTGGAGTCGCTCAATTTAGGCACCATCATGGGGCTGCCAGCCGCAACAGCAATGTTCTTTTATGCAAACCGTTTGCTTCCAATAGAATTAACAGGACGTGCAGACAAAGAAGTTCTGGCGTTCTTTGTTACGTGGGGAATATTCACTCTGGCCGCTATATTTAAGTCGGATAGGCTCGCGTGGATGCTATCTGCGAAAGTAAATGCAATCATATGGGGCTTACTGCCTGTCGTAAACATGCTAACGACTGATGGCAGCCTCGTGAGCTATTTCATTAATGGTCAGTGGGTATTATTTGGTTTTGATGTGATGGCTCTTGGTATCGCATTCGGTTTCTTGGTTCAAGCCAAAAAGCTCGGCAGTACCAAAGCAGCACCAGCGACACCGCGTCGCCAAGCAAAACGCGAGGTAAGCGCCTAATGGAATGGCTAACGTTTTTACTTTGCCTACTAGCATTTATGGGTTTTGCAGTAGCAAAGCCCAATCACTATAAAGAAGTATTTGGTACACGTCCAAAAGGTAACGTAACAAACCAATTAACCATTGCCAGCTGGCTCTGCCTCGGCGGCAGCTTAGCACTTGCTCTTAAAACTCAGGGGACCTACGGTAGCTTAGAGTTTATTGGTTATATGACCTTAGCAGTATTACTACTTGTCGCTATCTTCGCGACCAAACCTAGTTACTTCAGATCACTATTTTACCTAGTCATTATCACTATGCTGCTCAGTACGCTGTATTGGATCATATTTTAACTAAGGCGCCACTAATGGCGCCTTTTTTAGATCACAATTTTACTAACATTCCTTTGTTAACTCTTTGAAACCACATCATTTAGCATAAAATATCAGCAATAATGACGCTATACACCGCAAATTTACTAACTCAAACTAAGTTAGGTTAGTAAAATCATGATCTCATGAGCTCAATTAGCTTAATCAGTTGGTAAAAATATGATCTGGTAGTCTTGTTCTCGGACTAACTTAGTAAAATTCTGATCTAAGTGCCAAAGGAAATCTGTTGGTTAGTTAAATTCTGATCCAGAAAACGAGAAGAGTAATTCTGCTCAGATCCGAGCTTAAGCTTTATCTTACCTTCAAGGTCTATGTGATAAGAAGATTAGCGTGCAATTTCAATTTGAAACTACCTCTTAGGATGATGGCAGTTTATCAGTGCCAGTCCCTTTATCTTTGAGCCTTTATCAACTCAGGGTAGGAAGCGCCCCTACCCTGAACACGATTTACTCGGCTTTATTCCAATCCAGCTGCATATCCCACACATATCGGTGCTCTGGCTCTAGAGGCTGTTGAGAATCATCGACTTGTTCAAGCACATTACGCGCTTTTACTATAGTGGCGTCACGACCGAACAGGTAGCTTTGCTCTTTGACAATGGTTAAGTAGGCTTTATTCAGCGCCAGCGCACGTGGTTTTGATGGTGTGATCAATTCATAAAGGTTCTTCGCAGACTGCACTTTTTTGCTGTTTACCGTGCCATCTTCGTTAAACCAGCGCATTAGCATCTCTTGGTTTTGCCTAAACTCATCACCGCCGCCAACACGCATCATATAGGTCAAGAATTCGCCCTGCTCTTCGCCTTTGTTAGGTACGTCTTGCATCTCTTTTAAATTGATATAACCCCAACCCAGTTTGCCTTCAACTTTACGCGCAAACGAGAAGGTTTGGTCATAGGTTGAGCCAATGGTTTTGTGACAACCATTACAAAATGCAAGCTCTTGCTCATGTTGCGGACGAAGTGCGCCATTTTTATCCTCTATATAACCGTTAATCGTCCAACCAAAGTTGTTATTGATCCCTTGGTCGCCCAAATAAAGCGTTTGTGGGTAATTTTCGAATGACTTTTCTTTCGCTTCTCTGTAGTAAGCAGCACCGAGTGACTGCTTGGATTTAAAGTTGTGCTTCTTCATGTAGCGCACTTCTTTCATTCTTGGCGCATTAAATACTTGGCCATTATCATCCACCCCAATATACCGAACGGTATGTAAAAACTCGGTGTCTTGTGGGTATAACTGATGAGCAAGCTCGATAGTATTGGCATCACCAAGGTAACGTTCACTGCGCAGCATGCTAGTGATCTTCGTGAGTTTGCCATCACCATTTAAATCTACGCCAACTCGCGATTCAGAAATCACTGGCGTTGATATTTCGTCAAGTCCCTTTACAGCCATTTCAACTAGGCTTAAGTTGGCAAGGTAAACGTCCTGATTATACGTTTCGCCTTTTTCTCTGAAGGCGTCAGCAAGGCGGATCATGACATCCCCCGTCGAGCCGTTGGTTGGCCAAAAAGTACTAGGAAAAGGTTTATAATTGAATGCCACCCAGCCACTGCCGTCCTTTGCTATACCAAGCTCATCGAACGCTTTTTCTGGATATGCCAAGTTGTTAAGCGGGGTGATCTCACCTTTCCAATCAGGGTTATTTTTTAGTTTTTCGATGAAAGGGCTGTAATTATCTTGGTTGACCCAGTTAGTAATATCTTGATCTGAGATACCTTTGATAAGCTCAGAACGATCTTTAAACAAATTTTTCCAGTGGTTTTTAAATCCAAGATCGGAAAACTCATAGGCGCCTTGTAAATTGGCATCACGCATCATGTTTGGTCGGTTTTTTTCATCATATGATTGATGGCAGGCATAGCAAGGGTTATTCACGCCATCCGTTTTGGTGTAACACTGAGGAGGGATCACTGATTCGGGGTTATAGACTTCATTGTGCTGCATAAATGCGGCCGCAGGAATATCATCACCCTGTTTATAAGGTGCTGTAGTTTGCGCCGACATAAGTGCGGTATTGGTTAGCCCTTGAGTCTGTTCATCATTACAACCAAACAAGGCTACGCTCGTCAATGCCACTAGAGTTAGGCTAACGTATTTCATTTTTATGACTCCAAAATTTTGCTAAAAAAAAGCAGCGCACCATTCAGTGCACTGCTACTTGCTTAATTATTTTGCTTTAGGGTCATATAGCCAAAGCGTGTTATTTTCTTGGAAGCCATCTTCACCAATAATGATGCGACCATCTTCCATAACGATTACGTTATCAGGCTGTGAAAGCTGATTGACATCACAACGCTCAGCGCCAGTTAGTGACGAGCGGTAAGTTGCACCCATAACAACCGGCTCAATACGAGTTAGGTTATAGTTGTTATCGATATGTGCACGGTATACACCGCCACAATCTTTAACACGCGCAGAAAGCTGCATGTCACCTTCGCCATCAATCATGGTGTTGTCGATATCAGAGATACCGATATACATATAGGCTTTATCTACCACTTCACCGGCAACAACATCTTGACCAGTTACCGCCTCAAGTACGCGGTTATGGTTGATGCTTAAGCCTTCAAGTTTACGCCATTCAGCCGTAGCGCCTTTTTGGCGTGCAGCCTGACGAGACTCTAGGAAGATAGCGCGGTTGTCCATCGCTTTACCTGCCGTTACTTTACCGCCACCGTTTGCAACTGTTGGATAAGTAGCAGCGCCTTCCGCCCACGCTTTTACATCAGCAACAGACAAATAGCTTGTTTGACCTTCAACATAGTCAGTCTCATTGATGCCGTCGTACTCAGCCACCCAAGTTTCAATCTGTGCATTACTGCCGCTACCCAGCTCAACCCAGCTAATGTCAAAGCCAGTTACAGCCGGATCGGTAAGGCCCGCATCTTGAGTTAGCTTTGCTGCGTATAGGGTACCTGCACTTAAGTCTTCTGGTTGATCTGCAACAAATTTAAATAGTACGCCACCGGTATCATCTTGTGATGAATAAACAGTACGACGGTCAGGCATTACAACTGAGTTTTCATGCTCATAACGACCGATTGTGAAGTGTTTTACAACATCAGGCGTTTCGGTTGTAGGATTTTTGATTTCCGCAATGTAACCGTAGCGATAAGGGTTAGGGAAATCAGGTGCCATTAACGCTTCCATTGTGTCATTGCCTGTTTCAGCAGGATTATTCCACTGTGGATCTTGTGTTGAATCAACTTCAGACCAGACAATCCATTCTTCCGAAGTCAGCGGTGTGCCCCAAGGTGATACTGAACCAAAGCAGTTGGCTGCTGTGCCTTTAACACCGTCGAAGTCTACCATCATGGCTTCTTCGATTGACCATTTACCCGTTGTCGCTTTACTCATTTTCAAACGACTGACACCACCTGGGTACGCTTCCCAGTTTGTGAATAGATAACCTGTGTTTGTATCGACTGGAATATAACCATTGAAATCAGGGTTATCATTTTTAATGATTTCTTCACCAGTTGAGATGCTGTAATGTACACCCAAACCACCCGCTAACCCTTTAGTGCCAAGGTTTGCGAATGTGTCACCTGTTTGGCCTAGAATTTGATATTGACCAATTGCAGAAATCACGGTTTGTTGTTCCATGGTCGAAGCTGGAACTGGCGCGCTTGGGATATTTGCAGGTAGATTATTAAAGTTCACACCGGTTAGTACACCGACAGTACCTGTATTGAATGGCTTGCTATTGAACTTATCAGTAGCTGTGTTGGTGTCATTTGGGTGCTGAACGTTGAAGAACAAATCACCCCCTTCAGAAAGAAATAGACCAGTTACTTCAGCACCAGCTGGGACGGTTGCGATGCGAACAAGGCCTGGTACGCTGTAACTACCATCACGACCATTTTGGCCGTCTTGTCCATTTTGACCATCCTGTCCGTCAGTACCATTTTGTCCATTTGTGCCGTTTGAGCCATTAGTACCATTCGATCCATTAGTGCCGTTTGCACCGTCTTGGCCAGCAGTGCCCTGCTCACCTTGAGGACCCGCAGGACCTTGTGCTCCATCGTCACCATCACAGGCTGTAAGTGCCATTGCAACTGCTGCTGCAATAAGAGAATATGCTACACGCTTCATGAGTTACTCCAGTTCCTAAGTATTATTTTTTGTAAAGCGTGCAACAGTGTGAAGTGTTCCTGTTACAGTTGACTGAATGATTTATTAACCATTTCCTACAGGAATAAGACACTTATACTCAACTCACATACAGCCTCCCTTCTGTTAGCAAGTTAAAATACCCATAAAAGGAACTTTAGTGTAAAGGGGGTTTACACTATTCTTTTCGAACGGTTTCGTGTCTCATATAGATAAGTTCATTGGTGTTAAAACCATATTGTTCTGACATGGTTTTAAACTTGTTCATTACGGTATCCGACACTTTAGGTGCTCTAGAAAGCAACCAAAGGTAATCACGATTGTAGCTGGTAACAAATGCATACTGGTAGTCTTCATCTAACTCGAATACCACATAACTGCCATAAAACGGACCAAAAAATGACACTTTCAGATGCGCTATTTCATCATTTGCAACAAACTTAGCTTTGCCAACCGCTTCTTTCCACTCTCCTTCCTCTGTTACATATCCCTTATTTACGACTTTAATTGAACTGTCGGGATTTTGGCTATAAGTTGCCGTGACGTTCTGCATTCCTCTTTCAAATGAATGGTCTAATCGCGCGATTTCATACCAAGTGCCTGTATAGCGCTCAACATTAAAGTCTTTAACTGGTTTGATGCCCTCAGGCAGCCCTGTGCATGCTGAAACTGCGAGCACTAAAATCGCTGTGAAAAATAGCTGTCGTACTTTCATATAAGTTCTCCATATTCCATCTTGATGTCATACGTAGTAACCAAGCACTAAGATTAACGATAGGTTCGATTTTTATCTAGTAAAAGCAAAATTTAATTCAAACCCTTACCATGCCAATTTCACTTTATTTATTTTAAACTTACGTGTAAATGAATAGATCGCAGCAAAGTATGATGAATACAGCACAGAGCAAAAAAATACTAACTCATGGTTTGGGTGTAGCAACGGGTAAGGTTGCGTTTTATATTGAACATCCGCCACGCATAGAACCTTATAATAATTTGATGCAAGTCAGTGCGTTAGCCAATAGGGAGATCGAACATATTAATGCGCATTGCGGCAATGGTTGGCGGAAAATCTTCAATGTTTTTGCCAAGTTTTTATTTGCTGCAAAGCTGCCAGATCACGATATTACTAACTATTCAACTTGGCAGTCATATCGAGATAGCGCGTTACTTCAAGCTTCAAGTCAAGAAGCCCTGCTCTTCTCAACGCCTGATTTTTCAGCAAAAACATACGATTGGCATATAATTGCAGGACGCACCTACGCGAAATCATTGCTTGGAGATCAGATTTTTACTAACAATCTAATTTGGCTAGATGATGAGTTCGCCGTTGACTATAACTTGCGCCTTATCATTTCGCCATTTTTGGATTACCGCCAACTTAGTAATATAAAAATCAATAAGTTAGTAGATATAATAAGACAAAGTTAGATATTAGGCGGCAACTAAACAGCATGCCAATTCGTGCATAGATCAAACTTTTACTAAGTAAAATACTGATCTCCCTTCCGCATCATGGTCATTGAGATCAGAGTTTTACTAACTTTTTAGAAGTAAATGACCTGAGGTTTAGATAAAGCGCGGTGACGCCAGTGGCAGAGCAGCAATTGGCTTGGTATAGATCACTATTTTACTAACTTAATGTAAGCTACTTTGAAAGAGTAAGAATGGAAAGCCAAACCCGAATATGGTCTGGCTTATTTATCCGAAGCTCAGGTTATTTAGATAAAAACTACTGCTTATCTACCACAAAGCCCGCAAAGCCAAGGGCTTTAAAGAAAGGTTTGGCAATGCCAAAACCTGCGGTGTCTAGCAACTCTGCAAGGCGCATTTTATCCACGGGGTAAAACTCATGTTCTAAATTCACCCTCATACGCTGCTCGCCAACATCAGTCAGCCCAAGTTGTTTGCAAACAATTAATTGCGCTTCACGTTCAAAGCTTGTCGCAGGTTTTTCTAAGTCGGCAATAAAAAGACGCCCATTCGACTTTAGCTGCTCACTCATTTGTTTAAACAAGCTTGCTTTATCGCCGTTATCTTTTACAAAGTGCATCACCAGCAAGCACAGTACTGCATCCGCTTGGTAGGCCTGTGGTGAAATCGCGCCATGATGGATCTGCACACGCTCCTGTAGACCCAACTTAGTAAAATGCTGATCTGCAATTGCCAACATATCAGCAGATACATCTTGCGCTATAAACCGCCAACTCGGGTTTAGCTGAGCAAGTTCTACAATTTCTTTGCCTGTCCCTGCACCCACAACCAAAATGGTTGCGCTATCTGGGTAAAGTGCTAAAAGTTGCGCCCCGGTAAGTTGGTGAATTAACGCATAACCTGGCACCAGTTTTGTGATCCTAGAGTCGTAGTTTTGGGCTTCTTCGCCCGTAAAAGTCGGCATCCAAATTTCCTTATGTTCGTGGTATTAAATTTAAAGATGAGTAGCCTCCCGGCTGTTTATTCACATGGATACGGGTGGCGATCCGCTCGCTCATCTGAGCAACATGCGAGATCACTCCAACCTTGCGGCCTTGTGATTGCAACGCGTCTAGTGCATCAATTGCGACACCTAGCGTCTCGGGGTCTAACGTACCAAACCCTTCATCAATGAATAATGAATGTATTTGCACTTTATTTGATGAAAGTGCAGCAAGTCCAAGTGCTAAAGATAAAGATACCAAGAAGGACTCCCCTCCAGATAAGGTGTTGACACTACGTTGTTCGTCAGCCATATCTTTATCTATGACCGCAATTTCTAAAGATTGCTCAATGTTGGTAAGCAGATAACGTCTAGAAAGCGTATGCAATTGCTGGTTAGCATACTGCAATAAGATTTTTAGCGTTTGCGTTTGCGCCCAATTACGCAACTTTTTGCCTGTTGCGTCGCCTAATAACTTATCTAGCAAATGCCACTGCTCGTAGTCTTGTTGCAACTGAGCGAGATTTGCGGCTTGCAAAGAGAATTGTTGTTTATTCTGAGCATCAACCTCTAATGCACTTTGCACTTGTAGTAACTGATTTTGAGTTTGTTCAAGTGCTTGCGTCGTCTCGGCATGACTTTGCTTAACTTGTTCACTATCAACCCCATCAGGGTACTTACTTTCAAGTTGGCTGAGTTCTTCACGCTGATGACTAAGCTGCAGCTTAGTGTTTTGAAAGGCTTGCTGAACTTGCGCACACTTTTCTAAATTCGCTCGAGCTTCATCCAAAGAAACCTCAAGTAACGCTAATACTTTTACTTTGTCTAGCTGCCCTTGCTGGTCGAACAACCATTGTTCAAAACGCGCATTAAGTTGCTGCAACCGGGATGTTTGCTCGGCAATTTGCTTTTCTAGTTGCGTCAGACTGTGTTGGGTCTTTTCACGCTGTGCTTCGGTTTGGCTCAGCGCTAGCTGGGTTTGTGTGATCTGCTCTCGGCTTTGCTGTTCTTGCAGCTTAAGCTCTGCAATCCAATCATCCAATCTGGTGTGCTGCTGTGGTAAGTATTCAGCACGTTCGCGATTGAGGCGTTCAATATTCTGCTGGTGTTGTAAAAGCGTATGTTCTAATTCTTCAAGTCGCTGCGCTTCATCTTGTTTTTGTTGACTGACAAGATGTAATTGATGCTCAAGCTGAACTTTTTCCGCCGTTAACGCATCGGTGCGCTCGGTGGTTTTTAGCCAAGTTTGCACCCCCGTTTTAAGTTGCCTAATGGCAGCTTGAGGAGATGAATCAAAGTCTTGCCACCACGACTTATCGGAAATTAACGCTTTAAGCCGATTGCGTAAGGCAGCCACTGTTTGTGATAGCTGATCATATTCGGTTCGCAAAAAGGCAATATGATTGCCTAAATCATGGTGCTGCTGCTGAAGTGCCTGCCCTTTATGTTTAGCCTGTTCGAGGTGTTGTTGTGCCTGCTGAACCAATTGCCACTGGCGGTCGATATTATTGCGTAACTTGGATAGTTCATTTAGCCGTGACTGAATACTCACGAGTTGCAATTCAGCTTGCTCAGCGCTGCCAACTTTATACTCATCACTCAACGCATCTAATCGAGCGCGATTCTCATTTATTTGCTTAGTGCAGTGAGCAATTTCCTGAGTGACTGACTGCCATAGCGCATTTTCACGCTCTTTTTCACCGACTTGTTGATTATAACGCTGCAACACTTGCTCACGAGCTTGCTCAGCAGCTTGATACTGAGACCGAAAATCCGATAGTAACTGCTCCCAATGGGCATCGATGTGCTCTACACCATAAGGATGTTCTTTTGAGCCACATACCATGCATTCTTGCCCTGCTCGCAATTGAGCGCGTAAATCGCTGATCCGCTCACTTGCGCGTAACTGCACTTGCTCCAAGTTATCACGAGTTAGGGCTAGGCGCTGCTTAGACAACTCATCTTGCTGCTTGGTATCTCGAATCAGTATCTCAAGCCTTTCCAAGCCAATATGATGTTGAGTTTGTTGTGCTCGTAACTGATGCAGCAAGGCATCCCCTTCTTCGATACTACGATAGGCTTGCACGCATAGAGACCAGTTCTGCAATGCCAAATTTAGGTCTTGTTGAGTCAAAGGTGCGAGTGCTTCTTTTAACGCTGAGAGCGCGCTGGCTTCGGTGTCATAAACCTTTTGTAGGTGCTTTACCTCAGCCTCATGTTTGCTCAATTGTATACCTAGCGCTTGCTGTTCGTTCGGTAATTTTTGCAACTGGGTTTCATGATCGTTGCGTTGTTGTTGGTACTTTTGCAGATCATCAAATTGAGGCTGAACCACGCTCCATTGCCCCGCAATATTGCTAACTGAGTGTAAGTTCGCTTGCTCATGCTCTAGCTGCTGTAATTCAGTAGCGATCTCGCCTTGTTGCACTTGATACTTCTGTATTGCAGCTTCATGTTGCGCAATAAGATTGGCGTGTTTATCTAGATAGGGCTTAGTTTCTCGTTCTTGCGCTTTGTGTAGGCTCAGCTTTTCATCCAATATACGAATGCTGTTAAAGCTTGGTTCTAACTTTACAAAATTGGTTTGCTGCGTAATAAGCAGCTGTTCCAGTTGCTGCTGTTTTGCTTTTAGCGTTGCAATAGCGGATACAAAATCTTGTTGCTGCAGTGCTAGCTGCTCTTGAGATAGCTGCGCAACGCGTTTATCCGCCAGCTCATGCTGCTCACGATTATCACGCATCTCATTGGCTTTTAAGACTTGCTGCGCATATTCCTGCTGTGGCTTTCCCTCTTCTATTTGCTGCTCAAGCGTTTGTAGCGTGTGTTCCACCTCAGCTATTTTTTGCTTTCTTAGCTCGACATCCGCGAGCCATTGCAGCTGAGCTTGCAGCTTTGTGCTTGTCTCTTGTTGTCGATTTCTTGTATCAAGCAATCCCAACTTTTGTGCTTCAAGTTCTGCAAGCTGCTCTGGTGACAAGAGCACAATTTGACCTAGCCTATCTTGCAGGGATTGCAGCTCGATTTTCTTTTGTTTGTGCGCTTCAAAAACCGCTTTACCTATATTGCTGAACTTTTCGGTACCCGTAAGACATTCTAGTAACTGAGCCCGTTCATCTCCCCCAGCCTTCAAAAACGCGGAGAACTCATGCTGAGCAAGCAACACAGCTCGAGTAAACTGTTCAAAGTTAAGCCCGACTAGCTGTTCGATTTTTTGTCCCGTTTCTTTTTTCTTCTCACAGACTAGGGTCATATCTGGTAGGCTGAACAACTCAATTGTAGCGTCTTTTAAATTTCCTTTAGGGCTTTTTCTAGCGCGTTTTACCGACCAGGTAGCTTGATAACGCTTGCTATCTTGAGCAATAAAAACCACGCTCGCAGATGCTGCAACACAGCCCCGACGCAATAAGTTTCGCGGGTCATTTAATTTAATGTTATCGCCATTAAAGGTAACTCTCTCTTTGTCGTCCGATTTTAACCGTGCGGTTTTGCCATAAAATGCAAGGCAAACCGCATCCAGTAAAGTGCTTTTTCCCGCCCCTGTATCACCGGTAATGGCATAAAGACCGGTGTCTTTGAGTGGTGCCGCAGTAAAGTCGACTTCAGCACTTTCTATAGAGGCAAGGTTGGTGATTAATATTTTTTCAAGTTTCATTGCACTACTCCTCCATGCTCGCGATCACTTCTGCTAACTTTTCATGTAATGTCGCGGGTGCTTTTTCCTGCTCAGGTTCAATTTCGCGATAGGCAATATCCAACAAGGTATTGGGCGATAACGATTCAACTTTGCCCAAATCTTCAAACAACCACTCACTGGCGGCTGCGCCTTTAGACACCCGCTCAATACCACAAAACTTAATATCCTTCCCTTTTAGCGCTTCATCAATCTCGGCTCGAAAGCGGCTATTGGTTTCAGCTGCAGATAATTTTAAGCGAACATAGGGAGCGCTATCGAACTTGCTAAAATCCTGCGCCGCGATAGCTTCGCATAATTCAGCCAAGCGCTTTGCACCATCTTCAGGGATATATAACACATCTTTAAAACGGGGAACGTAAAGGGGGTTTACATCGACCAGACCTTGCTCATTAAATTCAGCGAGCAATACTTGATGCTTATAATTGCGTTCGGAAAATGACATTGGCAAAGGTGTGCCGCAGTATCTGATAGCACTTTGCTTAGCGACGGTTTGCGCTTTATGTAAATGGCCTAGCGCAACATAGTCAAACTGCTCGCCAAACACGCCGGCAGACACCGCATCAAAGCCGCCAATGTTGAGGTTACGCTCAGAATCTTCAGAAATCGTTCCACCCTTGGCGTGCAGATGCCCCATTAGCACAATAGGACCTTTCACTTCTTCTATCGTGCTTAGCGCATGCTGATAAGCTAATTGTACCCCGGTTTGATAGTCAAACTCGTCATCTAGCGGTTTTGGTAAATCAGCACTGCGCAAAAATGGCATTGCCACAACATGCATATGCTGCGCGGCGATGGGTAAATCGATAACAACTTGTTCAGGCGCTTGCTTGTTAAAGCGTCCAATAACATGGGTGTTGAATAAGGTTAAGAGTGGTTTTGCGGTTTCAATGCGATTAGCGGAATCGTGGTTGCCTGCAATCAGAATAATATGCAGCTGAGGACACAGTTGAGATGCTTTTTGGATAAAGGTATACAGTTGCTTTTCAGCACTCGCGGGCGGTGTTGCGGTATGAAAAATATCACCGCTGATCAACAGTACATCAATTTGCTGTTCAACCAGCGCATCGCATAGCCAGTCTAAAAACAGCTGATGCTCTTCACTGCGATCATGCTCGTAAAACGATTGCCCTAAGTGCCAGTCAGACGTGTGTAAAACCTTCATTTAGCGTTCCTTTTCCTATAGAAACGCTAATATAGCATCGTCGAGCAATATTCGTCTTGTGAATATTGACGCTTTAACAGCTTAGTGAGTCAACTGCCACCAAGCAAAAATGATTATAGGTAATGCCAGTAAAAAGAATTTAGCAGGTAACTTGAAAACACGACTATGCTTATCTTGCACGCGTTTAATCGCCGATTTCTCGTTACAGGCAGCTACTTTATCAACATAAAAATAGCCGTCATCTAAATAATCTTTACAGTTTTGTTCGTCTGCAGGAATTGCAACAAACTTCTCTTGTTTTTTTAGTATGTAGAAATCCATACTGCCCACCACATTTGATTCGCTAAACGGGTATTTAGTACAGAGCAAAACTAACGCCAGTTTTACCCATAGATTGTAAAGTGCGCGATTTTAAAGACAAACTTGGGTCAATATCAACAACTAATTTTGTTTTCTTTATTTATTTATAAAATGTAGACAATAACCCAGCAAAATACCTTTTTGGCATACAAATTAATTTTTTTGAGCATTGTATTTTTTCTATCAAAAACAACAGATTAAAAAACACTCAAAACAGCGTAATTTCAGTCGTGCCTAAATCTTGTTACTTTATCTCAAAACTTTGATTTATGTGTTTTTATTTGTCAGTTTATTGACACGTAGAAGGTTTTATTTGTCTTCCTTTGTCACCATGCAAATCCCCTCTACTCACTCCGAGCAAAAACTGAAATAAAAATGTTTATTGGTCAATGCTTTGGCACGATAAAATGGGAAATAACAATGAAAAAATCAACACCAGCCATGCCTTTATTGGTTGCACTAGCGCTATCCGGTGTCGCACACGCCAGCGCCATTTCGCAAACCAAAGGGCATTTTGAAGATAAGTTTCGCCAATTAGATGAGACTTTACCGACCCCAAATATCTACCGCAGCGCAGCCGGTGAGCCCGGAGAGCGTTATTGGCAACAAAAGGTGGATTATGATATTGATGTAAACTTGGACGAGAAAGCCAAAAGGTTAACCGCTACGCAGACCATACATTACAAAAATAACTCTCCTCACACCCTCAAATATTTATGGCTACAATTAGACCAAAATATCTTCAAAAATGATTCAATTGCTGAACGCACAGCAACTTTTGGGAACGAATTACAGAGTAATCCGGTTACAAAACATGCAAAAATTTCACTAAATCAACTCAGACGCCAGCAGTTTATGGATGACACTGAGCTTGGTTTTATCATCAATAATGTCAAGGACGGTCGCGGTAAACCGCTCAAGGTCACGATTGTTGATACCATGATGCGTGTTGACCTAAACGAACCACTCAAATCAGGTAAAGATCTACAATTTAGTATGGACTTCGCCTTTAATATTGTTGAAGAAGATGCCGTTGGCGCACGTTCGGGTTATGAGCACTTTGAAAAAGACGGTAATGACATCTTTTTGCTCGCGCAATGGTTCCCTCGCCTAACGGCGTATACAGATTATGAAGCTTGGACCAACAAGGCGTTTCTTGGCAGTGGTGAATTCACGCTCGAGTTTGGTGACTACGACGTTGAAATCACGGTGCCGGCCGATCATATCGTTTCTGCAACCGGTGAGTTAGATAACCCAAAGCAAGTTCTGAGCAAAACCCAGCGTGACAGACTAGCGCAAGCAAAAACAGCAAAACGCCCGGTATTCGTCGTTACTGAAGAAGAAGCGCTAGAGAACGAAAAAGCGGGTACAGACGACACCAAAACGTGGCGCTTTAAGGCCAAGAATGTGCGAGATTTTGCTTGGGCTTCATCACGTAAATTTATGTGGGATGCTAAAGGCTATCAGCAAGGTGGTGACGAGCAGCCTCTCGTGATGGCCATGTCATTTTACCCCAAAGAGGGGGGTGACTTGTGGAAAAAGTACTCCACCGAAGCCGTTATTCATACCATGGAAGTCTATTCACGCTTCTCGTTTGATTACCCCTATCCAACCGCGCAATCAGTAAATGGTCCTGTCGGTGGGATGGAATATCCGATGATCACTTTCAATGGTCCGCGTACGAAATTGCAAGATGATGGCTCTCGCACCTATTCACTGGCCGAGAAACGTTTTTTAATCGGCGTTGTCATTCACGAAGTAGGGCACATCTACTTCCCTATGATAGTCAACTCAGACGAGCGCCAATGGACATGGATGGATGAGGGCCTCAATAGCTTTTTAGATGGCGTTGCTGGCCGCGAATGGGATCCCACCATTCCTTGGGGCGTTGAGCCAAGAGATGTTGCTGCCTACATGAAATCTGAAGATCAGTCTCCAATCATGACGCAATCAGACAGCGTCTTGCATCTCGGTCCAAATGCCTACACGAAACCTGCTGCAGCGCTTAATATTCTGCGCGAGGTGATTTTAGGCCGTGAGCTATTCGATTTTGCATTTAAAGAATATGCCCTACGCTGGAAATATAAACGCCCAACGCCAGCAGATTTCTTTAGAACGATGGAGGAAGCTTCTGGGGTCGATTTAGATTGGTTCTGGCGTGGCTGGTTTTACAGCACAGATCATGTCGATATCTCATTAGATAAAATCTATCAATTGCGGTTGGACACCAAAAACCCAGACATCGATTTTGGCCGCCTACGAGAGTTTGAAAAGAACAAACCAATGTCGTTATTCGTCAAACGCAATCAAGAACAAGGGCGCGCACTTTGGATTGATAAAAACCAAGACATAACAGACTTTTACGATAGTAATGACCAGTTTACGGTAACCAATGAAGAACGAAATGAGTATCGTGAGTTTTTATCTGAGCTTAAACCTTGGGAAAAACGTACTCTTGAGCGCGCGGTAAAAGAAGACAAAAACTATTACGTACTTAAGTTTGGTAATGTCGGTGGACTCGTGATGCCAATCTTACTTGAGCTCACGTACCAAGATGGTAGCAAAGAAGAGCGGACTATCCCTGCCGAGATTTGGCGTCGCAATGCCCGTAACGTCAGCAAGCTAATTATTACAGATAAAGATAAACCGCTTGCGTCCGTGACCGTTGACCCGCGGTGGGAAACTGCTGACGTTGATATTGAGAATAACCATTACCCAAGACGCATTATAGAATCTCGCCTAGAGCTCTATAAAAAGAAAGAACGTGAAGGTAAAGTGTATCGCGATATCATGCAAGACGTTAAAGCCGAGCTAAAACCACTTGAAGAGAAAAAGGATAACTAATGAAAACCTGGCGCTTAGCCTGTTTATTTGTGCTGATTTCACCGCTTTGTCAAGCGCACCAATTAAAAGCAGCGGTCACCACGGTGTTATTTAACGAACGCAGTGGTAATATCGAAATCATGCACAGATTCTATCTCCATGATACTGAGCATGCGGTAGAGAGCCTATTTAGTCACAATGCCGATATATTTAACAATGTTGCTGATAGAGTAAGCTTTGCGAATTATGTCAGTAAGCGCGTTGAATTAAAAACAGGCGCAGGTAAAGTGCTGCCCTTAAATTTGGTTGGTGCGGAAATTGATGGCCAATTTTTTTGGGTATATCAAGAAACACCGCTGTTCTCACCAATAAATGAACTTAAAATGCGCCATAATGCACTCAGAGATGTGTGGTCAGAACAAGTCAATTTAGTAAACTTTGAAGGCAAAGGAAAAGTCAGGTCGTTGCACTTTGATGGTAATGATGATTGGCTAAGCATCACGTTTTAGGTTATCTAACTCGCTAAAGTTAAAAGGCACTCCGGTGCCTTTTTTACTTTATCAACTCAAGTTCTGCGCTAAAGTTAAAGAATACTTTTTAATGCACGATGAGGAAAAGGAATGATAGCCTCAATAAAGCTGGTGTTGACCTGCATATTACTGACGTCATTTAGCGTCTGTGCAAACGATTTAGTGCGCTATAACATCTCTAAAGAATTTGCAGATCCAAAACAAGACTACTACATCGCGTTATTAAGGCTGGCTCTAAATAAGAGCCGCGATAAATATGGCGCTTACCAACTCAGTGAAAACTCTTTCGATCATACCCCTCAAGGACGCACCTTAGAAATTTTGGAGCAAGGGAAGCTTTTAGATGTTCACTGGAGTATGACATCCATCAAAAGAGAAAAGAGTTTAGCGACGGTATATGTGCCGCTACTAAAAGGAATGATGGGCGCGCGTTTATTTCTCATCCACAAAGATACCGAAGAAAGACTCTCTTTGCTTCACTCTCCCGCCCAATTAATGAGTTTCACGCTTGGTAGTGGTATCGACTGGCCCGATACTTCAATCTACGAAAAAAATGGCTTTGTTGTAGTCACTAGCATGGCTTCTTTGCTACCAAAGATGTTAGAAGAAAAACGCTTTGAGCTCTTCCCTCGCGCACTTCACGAACCATGGACAGAGTTACAAAGCATGGATAGCACAGTAGTAGAGTCTAGGTTCGCGTTTTGTTATCCCACTGCTATGTACTTTTTCGTCAATAAAAATAATAGTCGACTCAAAGAACGCCTTAGCTATGGCCTCAACAAAGCAATAGAAGACGGCTCGTTTGATAGACTATTTTTCAATCATCCAATTACTCGTGAAGCCATTGCAAAAGCCAAATTTGAGGATAGGAAAGCTTTAAAACTTCAAAACCCAAACTTGAGTGGTCACACAAGGGATACCCTGTTTAACGCCAAATATACTTGGCAACCTATCCACCAGTGCATATCGCCCAACTAGGCCCAGTCCAGCGTGATAAGCTACTGACACTTGAATTATCGGCTTTGGTTAATTAATTTGGGATTGGTATGTGTAAGTAAAGGATCTACTAGTTTTTTGTAGATTTATCAGCCTAATCAGTAATTCGTTTTATACGATAACATCGCACACCAGCGCTTAGTGCCTAAGCCCTGTTTATCTTTCAAGTTTGTTTTTGCAGCAACGGTCAACAGGCCCTAGAACTTTCAGCTAGAATGAATTCACCACCAACAAATAACACAAATAAAGAAGGCCATTACCTTGATCAATATTCCACCCAATATCCCACGCTCAAACAGCCCGATTGGTCGAAAGCTTGGTAGCTTGATGCTTAAGATGATGGGATGGAAGATAGCTGGCACCTTCCCAAGTGAAGAAAAGTTTGTAGCAGCCGTCGCGCCGCATACGTCAAACTGGGACTTTTTTATTGGCATTGCTGTCAAGCTTGCACTTGATGTTGAAATTCGCTTTTTAGGCAAGCACACCATTTTTACCCCACCATTTGGCTGGTTATTACGCAAATGGGGTGGAATTCCGGTTAGGCGAGATACACCGCATGGTATGGTCACGCAGGTTCGCGATATTTTTAATGCCAGCGACAAATTGATTTTGGGCTTAGCTCCAGAAGGAACTCGTAAATACACTCCAGAATGGAAAAAAGGCTTCATCTACATTGCGCAATCCGCCGAAGTCCCCATTGTGCCTATGGCAATAGACTACCGCAGTAAAACTTTTGTTATTATGCCTGCGATCGACAATACAACAGAGCTCACGCCAGATCAGTTACTTAATCAAGTCAAACTACAATTTTCAAAACAAATGGCAAAATACCCTGCACACGCATCAGGACTATGAATAAAAATATCGATGAAGATCAAAAGATTAAATTGAAATACCATTATTTCAGACAAAAAATAATAAAACTATCAGCTATTTCAAAAAATAAAGCTAATCCAATCAAACACTTTGAAACAGCACACTTTGATTACATTAGCTTGACAATTACAAGCCATAACACACTTAACACGCTCACATTGTAAAGATTTGTTAATGACATTTATACATATATATCATGAAGATATTTAATTTCAACTATCATCAATGAAAACATTCAGTAAATTAAAAGTTGATAAGAAGACCGCATCATGAATAGTATTTCACTACTTATTAACGTCATCGTGGTGAATTATGCGAGTGCTCATTGTTGCATTACTTATTGGTTTTATTGGAATTGCCTTTTGGAAAATGATGCCAGAAGCTCAACCTTCACAGGTAAATTTAATTCAAGCTTCACACAACTTAGAAACTGATAACCAGGCAACTCCAAAGCATGAGACGCTTGAATCGAGCCCTGAGCAGGTCACCCCTACAGCGACGCCAATACAAAAGGGCAACGACTTTTACGCTGTGAATAAGGTATCAAATAAAGCAAAAGCAGTGCTTTCAGCCGCAAAGGTTTTACCACAAGATTTAAGCAACGAAGCGTATATTGAGTTTGACTTACCTACACTAAGAGAATTAGAAGGCGGTGATAACTTTGAATTGTTAATTCCGCAAACACAAGAGTCATTTGTAGCAGAAGTGACAGGCATATCTTTAGCGGAAAACGGCGATAAAAGTGTTTTTGGTAAGGTAACCGGTGCTGATGGTCGTTTCCATACCACCGTTTTAACCGTAGGCAAAGACGCCGTATATGGTCAACTTACCGCCCCAAGTGGCAACTATGTATTTGAATCAAAAGATCAATTTGGCTGGATTGCTGCCAAGCGAGACTTATACCGCTCCCACAAAGAAGAAGAACTACATCCGCATGATAGCCATGACGAAACAGACCATAACTCAGTTTCTGTGAAGAAAGATATTTTTCAACCCAAAAGTAACGTTAACTAAAAAGAAAGGAAAAACAATGAAAACAACAGTAAAGGCAGCATCGCTGGCAACGGCACTCGCTCTATCTGCAAGCGCATCAGCAGTAACCGTCGATATCGGCATTCTTTATACCGATCAATCTGCGGCTGCTACGTCAAACATTAATACTAAAATCAATCAGCTGATTGCGTTTACAAACCAAGTTTACAGCCAAAATGGCATCGATCTGCAACTACGTCTTGCAGGTACACAAAACTTAGGTAACTACAACATCACACCAACGAGTGCTTGGTTAGATTCTGTGACTAACAGTAGCTATGTAGCTAACCTTCGTAATACTTGGCGTGCAGATATGGTTGCGGTACTTGGTACAGGTGAGCGCAATGGTAACTACATCACATGTGGTCTAGCTTGGGTAGGTCAAGGTAGCAATGGCAACCTATATTCAAGCATGAGCAACCGTATGTTCAGCATTACAGGTATCGATTGTGGTGCAACAACCTTTGTACATGAGCTTGGTCACAACCAAGGTCTAGCGCATTCACGCAAACAAGGTGACACCAGCGGTGGTGTATACGTTGATGGCATGGGCCACGGTGTACAAGACAACTTCGCTAGTATCATGGCTTATCCACATGTATTTGGTAATGCAACACAATACGACTACTTTGCTAACCCGAACTGGTCTCTTGGCGGCGTGCCTTATGGTGTAGTTGGTCAATCATATGCTTGGAAAACGGTAGATGCGACTAAAACGAGTATCGCAAACTTCAAGTAATCGCAATGTAGTTAATTAAGCACTACTGCAATAAGTTAAAGTTTCAAACTAAAACACACCCAAACCCGCGCTCTTAGCGGGTTTTTTTGTGCTTTGTATGCTTATTTTTCCAGCCATTGATTGATTTCTTGATACATAAAGTCGCGGATTAGAGGTTGCGCTTCTTTGTTGGGGTGTAAGTTATCGCTTTGCATTAATTCCGGTTTGGCCGCCACTTCTAGCATAAAGTAGGGCATTAGGTAGCTACCGGTTTGCTCTGTCACTTGTTGGTAGCTCTCGGTAAACATACTGGTATAGCGAGGACCTAAATTAGGGGGGATTTGGATTTCCATTACGGCAACGTTGGCGCCTGCTTGTTGGCTAGATTGCACCAGCAGTGTGAGATTTGCCTTTAACCTTTTTACAGGAAATCCGCGTAGGCCATCATTACCACCCAATTCGATTAATACATGAGTAGGCGAAATCGTTTTCAATTGCTGATTTATTTTTGCCACAGCATTACCTGTTGTTTGACCGCTAACGCTAACATTGATAATTTCGATCGGATTTTGTTCTGTTTCGTATTTATTTTGTAACAATTTAACCCAACCATCATCTTGTTTCAGGCCATAAGCGGCGCTTAAGCTATCACCAACTATCATGAGTTTTTGCTTGGCATTTGCGCTTAACGGCGTCATTACAATAACAAGTATGAACAACAACTTTAGGAAATAGTACTTCATGTCAGTGCTTTCTCAGTTAAATATGATCCAAGTAAAAGGCCTTACTAAACAGGTCTCTACCGTTGAAGGTAATCTCACTATCCTTAGTGATATCGATTTCACTGTCAAGTCAGGTGAGTCCGTGGCTATCGTTGGCGCTTCAGGCTCAGGTAAGTCAACCTTACTTAGTTTGCTTGCCGGATTAGATATCGCATCCAAAGGAGAAGTTCATTTAGATGGCGAATCATTACAAAAAATGGATGAAGAAGCTCGAGCTCAACTGCGAGCAGAAAAAGTCGGCTTCGTATTTCAGTCATTTATGTTAGTGCAAAGCTTAACAGCACTTGAAAATGTGATGCTTCCTGCTGAATTAGCTGGGGACAAAGGTGCAAAAAATCAAGCGACAGAGTTATTAGAAAAAGTTGGCTTGTCTCATCGTCTAACGCACTATCCTTCACAACTTTCGGGTGGCGAACAGCAACGAGTGGCTATAGCCAGAGCCTTTGTTGGCAAACCCAAAATCCTATTCGCCGACGAACCATCGGCTAATTTAGACAGCAAGAACGGCCATCTTATCGAGCGTTTGCTGTTTGACCTAAACAAAGAGAATGGCACCACTTTGGTGCTTGTTACCCATGATGAGCAACTCGCTCAACAGTGTGATCGCATCATTCATATTGAAGCTGGAAAACTAGAAGTAATAAAACAAGGAGCGGCTGTCAATGTGGTTTAAGTTAGCACTTACTTTATTCTCTAGGGAATTTAGACGAGGCGAGCTCACCATCATCCTAGCTGCAATTGCGCTTGCAGTATTGACTGTGTTTAGCTTGTCTTCCATTACCGAGCGGATCCGTTTGAATCTAGAACAAAAATCCGCAGACTTTATCGCTGCTGACAGGCGGCTTTCGAGCAACCATGATTTCGACGACCGAGTACTGACCACAGCACGAGAGTTTGGCTTAAATACCGCCAAGCAAGTGTATTTTGACTCGATGTTATTTGCCAACGATGAGTTAATACTTGGCGCGCTAAAAGCGGTGACAGATACATATCCACTTAGAGGTAAACTTACTTTAAGAGATAGCCTTAATGGCGAGAATTACCAAGTTCAAGCCGCTCCGAAAAAGGGCAATGTATGGCTCAGCGAAGGCTTGTTTTATTCCCTTGGCCTTAAAATTGGCGATGTGGTAGAAATAGGGGCAGGGCAGTTTACAGTGAGTAAGGTGCTTATTAGCGAGCCTGATGCCCCTTTCTTCTCGCTGGCGGGGAACAAACGCGTCCTTATTAATCATGATGATATTGCGGTGACTAAAGCCATTCAACCCGGGAGCCGAGTATTCTACCGACTATTATTTTCGGGCTCAGAGCAGCAGCTGGGAGAGTACTACACTTGGCTCAAGCCACAACTCAAAAGCAACCAATCTTGGCAGGGAATAAAAGATAGGCAATCACCCTTAGGTGAAAACTTAGCTCGCTCAGAGAGCTTTTTGCTCCTTGCTGGACTATTTGGGATCATGCTCGCTGCCGTAGCGATGGCGGTTTCTGCAAAGCGCTACTGTGAGCGCCAATATGATCCCGTCGCCATGATGAAAACGCTCGGAGGTAGTCGCAAAACCATCCGCCGTATTTATCTTTTACACCTTTCTTTAGTGACCTTTTTTTCCGTTGTAGTCGGTCTAGCTATCGGTTACGGGCTGCAAAGTGTTGGGGCCGCTTACCTGATTAACTTTATGGATACGGCCCTGCCTGAAGCAGGGTTTAGGCCTTGGCTGTTGAGCATTGCCGTGGGTGTGGTATGCGCAATGATGTTTTCATTAAAACCACTATTAGATTTATTTGACATCCCGCCGCTGCGCGTCCTAAGACGCAACCTTGGAGACACCATCGCGATTAGTCGAATTCATATGGCGCTTTCAGTATTAACAATTTTCGGGTTAATGTGGCTATTTAGTCGCGATATTAAGATCACCGCGATTTTATTCGGCGCAACCTTGCTACTCATGGCCGTGCTATACGTGATCTCACGACTATTATTTTCAGCGGGCAGAAAACTAGGGTTGAGTCCGGGCTCAAGTTGGTCTCTTGCCATTGCCACACTGCAAAAACGTGCCAATGCAAATGCGGTACAGCTTATTAGCTTTGCTCTGGCTATCAAATTAATGTTGTTTTTAGTGGTGCTGAAAAATGACATGATCTCAGATTGGCAGATGCAAGTGCCTGAAGACGCACCCAATGCGTTTTTTATCAATATCATGGAACAAGAAATTCAGCCAATGCAAAGCAAACTCGATGAAAGTGGCATCAAACATGAACATTTTTATCCCGTCTTTTTGGGTCGTGTAAATGCGCTAAATGGCGAAGAGTTTGCACGCAGGGTCTCACTGCAAGAGGGTGAAGAAAAAGACGAAGATGCACGTGATGGGGTAGGGCGCGAGCTCAATTTTACTTGGTTAGATGAATTGCCAGCGGGTAATGAAGTAGTCGATGGCGAGTGGTTTGATGACTCTGATGCGCTTCAAGTTTCCGTCGCTCAAGGGCTTGCCGAGCGGGTAGGGATAAAAGTGGGGGACACGCTTAGCTTCCTAATCAATAGTCAAACAATTGAAGCCAAAGTGACGAGTTTACGTAGTGTCAATTGGGGCTCACTGAAACCTAACTTTGTGATGATATTCAACGATAAAATCGCCGGCCAATTCCCTGTGACTTACTTTACTGCCGCCAAGCTTGAAATAGCAGACACTAAGGTTATTAGTCAGTTTTTGAAAGCGTATCCAACAATTAGTATGATCGACATTCAGAGCCAGCTCAAACAGGCACAATCGATGATTTCTCAAGTCTCACTGGCGATTAGCTTTGTACTTAGTATCGTGCTTATCAGCGGTTCTTTGGTGCTCATTTCTCAGGTTCAGGCAAGCCTTGCCGAACGTATGCAGGAAATCGTTATCTTGCGCACACTCGGTGCCAAAGGTCGTTTGATAAAACTCGCCACGCTTTATGAATTTTTATTACTTGGCGGATTAGCAGGACTGGTAGCTGCCGTGGTCAGTGACATTGCACTGTTGGTGATCCAAGTTCAAACATTCGATGTGGATGGCCGTTTGCACCCCTATATTTGGCTATTAGGGCCTGCAACTGGCGCAACATTCGTCGCTGTGATTGGTTACTTTATGGTGGCGAACACCATGAAACAAAACACGCAAGGGCTACTACGCAAACTCGCATAAAACTTCGAAAAGACTAAAAAGTGGCTCACCGTTACCATCAGTGAGCCACTCATCTCGCAAAAGCAAAACTCCATCGTCTTGATCTTTACAAACTTCAATTACGTACCTACCTTTAAGTAGGGCTACGCAGTACACATGCGAAACCAAAGGATATTAAAAATGGATAGGATACCGGTTAAAGGCATTATTTTTGACCTAGATGGCACACTAGTGACATCTGAACTCGACTTCTCACTTATTCGGGCGCAAATTGGCTGTCCGGTAGGGCAAGACTTACTCAGTTTTATCAGTACATTGCCTTCACCTTACATGCGTGAAGAGGCTATGAACATCGTCCACCAACATGAATTATGTGACGCACAGCACTGTGAAGTTATTCCTGGGGTTAAGGAGTCTGTTGCGCACCTTTCGAGAATGGGGGTCCCGCTTGCCGTTGTGACCAGAAACTTTGCAAAAGCGGCGCGATTGAAGCTTAAAACAGCGGGATTGCCAATTCCATTGATTTTAACAAGAGACGATGCGCCAGCCAAACCAGACCCAGCCGCGCTGCTGCAAGTTGCTCAGACCTGGCAAGTGCCACCTTATCAATGTGTTTATGTTGGCGATTACCTCTACGATATAGAGGCGGCACATAACGCCAACATGCCGTCATGCTTGTTTGCCCCTAATGACAAACCTCACTACGCAGAGCAAGCAGATGTTGTCATTAGTCACTTTGCGGAGTTAGTGGATGCGCTGTACACGCTAGACATAAGAAGACACCGCTACTTAGCCTAGCGCAATAACATTGAAGCTATCAGTTATGTGTTATTTGGTAGTTTGCCTTTTTTCCCTCAGTCGACTCAAACGACCCTTTATCACCCACAGCAATAGCATCAACATCGCTTTGTACCACTGTAAAATTACTATGTGCTTTACCGTGCTTAAAACGACCATCGTGCATCAATACAACCTTGCCTTGTTGCCCAGAAAAGTACCCGATTACTGCTTCAAAGCCATTAAACTCAACATCTCCTTCTTCGGCATAGTGAAGCTGATAATAAACTTCGCTACTGCCTTCAATTTCGCCTTCGTAACTGAGGCTCACCACGGCTTTGGAGAGTTTGGCACCATCATCAAATTGTTTTTCTGTGGTTTCTTGCCAATTGATAATTTCGTACACACCTGTTAGTTGCATCGCATTTCCCTTAATTTTATAGTAAAAGAGTTTGATCTTGCTCTGCAGTTTCATGCAGCTTGTTTTAAATCTAGCACGCAATTTAAAATTGGTATTGTAAAAACGCGACAACAAACAATGAGTTCTATCCATAACAAGGCAACGATGAAATCTAACCTTAGTCCAGTCACCGGTGTACTCCACCAACAACAAAGCGCTCCAAACTACCAGCTTAGACGGTATTTCCCATGCACAGAGTTAAAAGGTCTTGTCGAGCAATTTTGGTTTGTCGACTGGTGTTTGCCGGATAATAAAACCCATACACAACGAAACTTACCAGATCCCAACTTTCATTTACTGCTAAGTACCGATGAGATAAAAATTATTGGCCCTGTAAGCAAAGTATACGATTACACAATGCATGGAAAAGGGCAGCTCTTGGGGGTTAAATTTAGGGTCGGTGCCCTAGTAGAACAATTTGATATCACTCCTTTGGCATGTGTCGATAAAACCTTTTCTTTGCAGCATCTTTGCGATATGCCATCGAGTTCGCTTGTTTCTTCATTAACCATGGCAAGTGATGATGCAGAGCGGGTAAAAGTGCTATCACAATTTTTAATGTCGTTTACACTCCCTCAAAGCACAGGTGCTGCTATGGCCGAAGGTATTCTCAACACCTTGCAAGATCACAGCGATATTTTTACGGTTGAGCAACTTGCCAAACAATGCGACATGCCAATACGACAAATACAAAGGCTTTGCCAACACTACATCGGTTTTAGTCCTAAATGGCTAATTCGAAAGTACCGCTTGCACCAAGCACTTGCACTGCTTGAATCCAATGCGACTACAATGGCAGACATTGTTGCTCAGTTGAACTATACCGATCAGTCACATCTTATTAGAGATTTTAAAGAAATAATCGGCACCACTCCCAATCGTTATCTCAAGCGTCCCTAACAGGTACTTCGCCTCTATGTGTTGTAATGCCCCTTTACAACGCCACAACGCAATGACATTAAGCCTCAATCGCTTTACAAATTAGTGCAATTGTACCGTTTGTCATCGAGACATTTAACGCTTCTCTATCTGGGTGACACTCCATAGCAAGTGCAAAACCATGTAAATAATCAACCAGTAAGCAAATCGCATCTTGTTGTGCCTGCCCCTGTAATTCAAGCGTTTGAGTGATCACCTCAAATCGGGTTTGAAACACTTCAGCTGGACCTACTGAGTCCATTGATAGCAGCACAGTTAACAGCCCTGGATAGTCGTCGAGTAGCTGTAAATAACTTACACTGAGCTTTTGTAGCTCTGTTTGCCACTGTTCATCGCAGCTAGGTTCATATATTTCATCGACTAAAGAGCAGGTCAAAGCTTCGAGCAAAGCCTGTTTGTTTTTAAAGTAGTGATAAATTGCCATCGCATCGACATTTAGGCTGCTCGCCAACGCTCGAATACTAGGCACTTTTCTACTTTCCTTCATCTGCAATTTGGCTGCTTGTATGATCAGCTCCTGACTTAGTGCTTTACCTTCCGCTAACGGTCGGCCACGCTTCTTATCCTTGACACTCATTGTTTACTCTCGCTAAGATAAAATAAATTCTACAGTGTAGAATTTATTTTATCTTGAAATAGTTTAGGGTTCAATTGGAGTATAAAATGGCAAACATCGTCTATATTGGGGCAAGCCTAGACGGCTTTATCGCGGATAAAAACAACCACTTAGATTGGCTACATGATTTACCCAACCCTGAAGGTTCAGACTTGGGGTTCGCCGATTTTATGGCCCGCATAGATGCCATCATCATGGGACGTAATACCTTTGAGACAATCCAAGGATTTGATTGCGACTGGCCATACAATAAACCTGTTTTTGTATTAAGTAATACGCTTAAAGAAGTGCCAAAAGTTTTTTCAGATAAGGTATCGCTTGTACGGGGTGAACTGACAGATATCGCCGAACAACTGGCTCAGCAGGGCTTTAAAAATCTTTACATTGATGGCGGAAAAACCATACAAAGCTTTCTTCAACAAGATCTCATTGATGAGCTAATTATCACGACCATTCCAACTATTTTAGGTGGCGGAATACCTTTATTCGGAGAATTAAACGAACCGCTTAAATTTAGACATGTGAATGCTGTGAGATATTTAGATTGCGTGGTAAAAAATTACTACGTACGCCAAAGATAACCCTAAGAAGGCGCTTAAAATAAGCGCCTGCAGTATGCAACTAAGCGCACAGCTTATCACCTGACGTAGCTTCCATATCTGCATGCTTTAACTGATATAAATCACGCCAAAGCAGAGGGATGATAATAACGGTTAATGTGATGTTTGAGATAGGCACCGCAAGCCACACCCCATCGACACCAAACCAGAAGGGCAATAAATATAAAAACGGCAATTGCACCAACATGTTTCCAAGTGAAATAACCAACGCTTTACCGCCTTTACCTACCGCAACAAAGTACATCGAGGTAAGAAATATAAAACCATCCAAGAATAACGTGGATAGATGCAGCTGCAAACCACGCTCGGCCGCGTTGAGCAAAGCCAAATCCTCACTGAAGAGCCCAAGTACATCCTTCGGAAACAGATAAAACATAGTTACCATCATCACACCAAAACCCAAGCTCACTTTGAGCGCCAGCTTAAACATAGTGTGAATGCGCTGGTAAAGGCCTGCTCCATAATAATAACTGATAGGCGGCTGGACACCATTCGCTACGCCTTCTGCGATAAAATAGTAAATAACGCCAAGGTAACCAACCACAGCGAAGGCCGCCACCTCAACTTCACTGGCAAATATCAGCAACTGCTTGTTATGTAACGCAACGATAAAGCCAAAATACAAAAACATCACCAATCCTGCTGCGCCTTGCTTTAGTATTTCTAGGGCTAGGGGCTGATTAAACGCACCTTTGGGTTTATTTTCTTCACCAGAAGTGAGTAAAAAGTAGAGCGCTGCAAGTGCGACTATCCCTTGTGAAATCAGCGTAGCAAGTGCAGCACCGGGTAGTTGCCATTGCATTTCCACAATCATAAAATAATCGAGCACTATGTTGCCGAGCGCCCCTACAATCAGCAAAGCCGTTGCCAATTCTGGTTTACCATTGTTTCTTAGTAGTAACGGCAACGCACCTGCCGCAATGGTAACCCAGCTCCCCAATTCAATACCTGTAAGTAGGCCAAACTGGAATGTAAAAGTTCACCCGATGCACCTTGAAGCTCAAGCAAAGTAGGTCCGAATAATACAAGGACAGTCATTGCAACCACAGTCAAGATAGCGATGAGCCAAAAGCTAGTGCCCATCAGCTGCTGCACATCGGTATTGTCGCCAGCGCCACGATATATCGACAGCAAACTGCCAGATCCCATCCCGATTAAAACGCCAAAACCAATAATGATCCCTATAATGGGCCAAGCAAGGTTTACAGCAGCCAACCCCTGAGCACCAAGGTAGTGACCAATAAAAATACCATCGACGATTTGGTACAATCCATTGACCATCATTGCGACAACGGCAGGGATGGTATAACGCCAAAAAGTGCGGGTAACGTTGGTGTCTTTTGTGGGGGTTTTGCTCGCTGAATCTAACAGCATGATGAAATCCTTAAGCAAGAAAAACCGTTATTATCCTTGTAATTGAGATTGGTCAAAGTTAGTATCCATCCGAAATTCGGATAGGTTAATCATTATGCATTGGACACTCGATCAACTTGAAGCCTTTGTTACCGCCGTCAGGTTGGGGTCATTTTCAGCTGCAGCAAGACACTTGGGGAAGGCACAATCTCGGGTCAGCACCGCAATTGCCAATTTGGAAGCCGATCTAGGTTTTGCACTTTTTGACCGCTCCGCCAGACTGCCAGTGTTAAATCAAGCTGGTCTCGATCTGTTTAAAGAAGCTGAAGCGGTGCTCATGCAGTGTCAGCGCCTGCAATCAAGAGCCAATTCTCTTAATAGTGGCGAAGAGGTGTCTCTCACTGTTGCCATGGATGAAGCAGTGCCCATCATCGCATTTGAATCATTGTTTGAACGATTAGCTCAGCAATTTCCGCTATTAAAATTAGCCATTATTAATGGTTCCCAAGACGACATTGCACAATGGGTGAGCGCAAAAAGGGCAGAAATAGGCATTTTATTTCACCAAAAACCATTGCCAGAATCGCTGGATTTCACCTCAATTAGCAGCTTTAAACAAATCTTGATCTGCTCCCCTCACCACCCGCTTGCACAACATTCTGCTCCAAGCATTGAGGAGCTAAACCAACATCGGCAGCTCGTTATACGTGACCGCATTGGTAATACTCAGTCACAAGCCATATCTACAAGCCACTGGCATATTGACAGTTACTATTACATCATGGGTTTAGCTATTAGAGGGGTTGGTTGGGCATTAGTACCTGAACATGTTGTCAACACGCCATGGTACATGAACGAACTGGTCGAGCTATCAACCGAACATATTCCTAACCCGCTGGTCGTCGAAATGGGTATCGTGCAACGCAGAGATCAAAGCAAAGGGCCTATCGTGCGATGGCTATACAACGAAACAGCAAGCTTATTTTGACTAAACGTACACTGTCAATTTAAAGCCATATTGGCTCGGCAGAGACTGGCATTTTTTCTACACTGGTGGTTAAATTAACCTGTTTTGGATAAATTACCTTTTAGCAAACGCCAGTAACAAAAGTTCACATTTACATAGTAGAGTGGAATTAATACTGAGAACAAATATAGGAGCACGTAGTCTTAGCATTTAAGACCGCAGTTAGGATACATTATGTTTGATAAAAATACGCTTATTGAAGCTTACGAAAACGTTTTAATTACACTTATTAAAAGGCGCATCAACGAACTAAAATTTTATGTAAATCAAAGCGCTTATTCTCATATGTCGTTATCTGTTGAGTTTTGGCATTACGATGTAAATTGGAATATCTATAGCCTGCCAGAAAGCCGTTTTGAACAACATAAAAACGTTGCCTCAGACGAGTTTATCATCTTATCTGACTTTGAAGATGACTGCGCAGAAGTCAGTAAACTGAGAGACATTTTCGAGAGCTGGGAAGATATAGAACTCGTTGAAGACGAGGACGAGAATATGGACCTGTTGTTCAAGCTTTCTCATGAAGCACTCGCCAAGGCGCTATGCGGAAACGCAGTAAAACCACTATTGTTAGACATCTTTGCTGAAAATAAGGCATTAAAAAACAAACCGCTTAACGAGCTTATCAAAGTAGAAGATCCGGACGGACGTTTCGACCTCAACTTTGTAGAAGCTGTTGCTTAGTAAGCCTAGATAATATGTTTTCCAGACTACTTTGAATAAGCCCCGTAAAGGGGCTTTACACGCTAGTTCATCTTACGTGCTTTCGTGATTGCAGCTTGAATGGCAGCTTTTGCCTGCGGGCTGTTTTTCCAACAAGTTGTTTGCAACATAGAAGCGACCCGCTCAGCTATTTCTTCAACTTCATAAGTCGCAAGTTCACTCAAACTGCAAATACCGATTTCTTCAAAACGCTTTATTACCGTAGGGCCGACTCCTTTGAGGGCGAGTAAGGTGTTCTTTTCACTTTCAGAGAAAACCATAGATCAGCTATCCTTTTCTTTATCAAAACAGTCAACATTAGCGCGATAATATTGAAATCCTATCACTATCTTGGCTTGAGAAGTCTGGATCAACGTAAATATGCATTCTTGTGATCAAGTTATCAGAGAATTCGAACACACTACAAAAACGGCCAGATGAAATTTGATTATCAGGCCAGTGCGTCCCATCACGCATCACACCGCCTTCGCGCCCTTCAACAACAACTGTTTTTCCAGACACAATGAAATTAAAATGCGCAATATCGTGCCAAATCCTGTTGAGTGAGCTGCCAATTTTATCGCCAAACTCAAGTAATGCTTGCTTACCAACAGCGTCACCAAACTTTGGAAAAAAGAAAGTCACTTCATCATGAAATAGGTCTAAATAGCTTGAATCTCCAACATCAATCTTTTTAAAGTACTCAGTCACCAATTCAATTAAGGTATTTTTATCCATCGTTTTTTCTTCCTAATCCTTTGCAATTAATTTGTAATCTCACTCTCTTTATTAGGGCAAACAAAATAAAAACAATATAGGTAACCTGAACTTAGATATTTTAGTAACTTAACTAACCTGAGGTTTGGATAAGGAATGTTCCAACTCATTGTTGCTAAAGCACAACTTAGTTTTCTCCTTATCTAGCCAGAGAGTTTTAGGGAAAACATCCGCAGCTCAGGTTAACTAACTTCTTATCCCGAGTTCAGGTTAGGTAATCTCAGTTGAAGAATTTGCGGTGCAAGGCTTGAAGTTAGTATTGTGCATTCCTCGTCTAAAATAATTAACGTTATTTAATGCAATCAAAATACGCAAAATAAAGTCCGATGACGACAATCACCCCCAGCTTACTTTTCTCTACACAAAGCACGCATTGTATACCTCGAAAGGGAATGGTAACTTATTGATGAATTTACGTTTAAATTTATTGAAAGAGAGCTCAATGTTCAAACTAAGACCGTTCCAAGCCAATGATGTTGACAATATGGTCGTGATTTTGAACGATCCCGATGTCGTTCGGTATTTATCAACAAAAATTCCGCAACCTTACACCGAGCAAGATGCCATGTGGTGGGTAAATGAAGGCAGTAAACAAGGCTATGTTCGGGCGATTTGCGATGGTCAGCAGCTTATCGGCTGTATAGGTGTTAACCCTGGCGGGTTTGAATATGAGCGTTCTGGTGAAATAGGCTATTGGCTCGCAAAAAGCCATTGGCGTAAAGGAATTACTCATAAAGCCATTTTACACATTACGTCAGAGGTATTTAACGAGACCAATATTGAACGGATCTTTGCCGCAGTATTTGACGACAATCATGCATCAATGAAGCTACTAGAGAAGTCAGGTTTTGAGCAAGAAGCGGTGTTAAAACGCGCTATATTTAAAAATGAGCGTTTCTACAACAATCACATTTTTGCCTTATTAAAGCCTTAAAGGGGCGGTTGCTTAGTTCAACCGTAAGTAGGCTACTCAAGCAACCCAGTAGCTCCGTATTAACCTAGACCAAAGTAAGCGCTATCTCTAGCGACTCAATCTGCTTTTTTAAGCTTGGATTGATTTCTTCATCGGTAATAATTGTGTCAATTTCGTTAGCTGTAACAATCTGATAAGTAGCGACTTTATCTAGTTTATGACTCGGTCCCATAATCACAGTGTGATCGCTCTGACGAATAGTAGCAGAAAGGATCTCCGCTTCTTCTATATAGCTCGCGCTAAAACCGTGGTGAATATGGAACGAGCAAATCCCCATAAAAACAATATCAAAACGGATCCGTTTCACCATTTCGATCGCCGTCATGCCTACCACCCGCATTGCTGGTTTAAACATAGGACCGCCTAATACAATCACATCCACCAACGAATGATAGGCCAACTCTTTGGCGATCAGTGGACAACCCGTAACCACAGTCAACGGCATATTTTTAGGTAAGTGTTGTGCTAAATAACGGCACGTCTCGCCAGAATCAATCACTATCGTTTGTCCCGGCACGAGCATCGCTAAGGCAGGTTCAATATAACGAATTTTACTGGTATCGGGTTTATCTAAACGCTCGATATAGTCAGGAGTATTATCCTGCAGCGCTAAAGCGCCACCATGAACACGCCGCAGGAGCTTAAGCTCAGCCAGTTTGTTTAAATCCCGACGGATTGTGTCTTCGCTCACATCAAGTGTTTGCGCCAAGGACACTGAGGTGATCCGCCCTTGTAAATTAAGCTGATCGAGAATGAATTGATGACGTTCTGCCAATAGCATTGCATGTTCCTGCATGTTTTTGCGTAATTTTACTTGAAAAAGATCGAGATACAAGCGTATTATTTGCACACACATGCACGATAAAGCCGATTTAATATCAACAAACGCCTGTTTATGCATGAAATATTATCATAAGGAGTAAAAATGGCACTTAATTCACTCAACCTGAACCATTATCAGGGATTGATATTCGATATGGATGGCACACTTGTTGATTCTGAAGTTGCAGTGCGACAAGCCGTCGCGCCTTGGTGTGAGAAACATCATGTCGATTTAGAAATGGTATTAACTACGGGCAGAGGTGCACGTTTCAAAGACTTTATAGAACAATTTACTCCGCATTTAGATAGCCTGCATGAAGTTGAGCTGTTGGAACAAGCAGAAGCCGACCTTGCCCATACCGTCACAGCCATTCCTGGAGCTAAATCGTTTTTAAGCGAAATAAAAGCACAGCAACGCAAGTGGGCCGTTGCAACTTCTGCAAATCGTCACAATGCAGTTGCACGACTCACCACAGCAGGTTTACCTATTCCTGAAATATTAATTACCGCAGATGATGTTGGGCAAGGTAAGCCTCACCCTGAGCCATTTTTATTGGCGGCCAAACGACTGGGAGTGGCAACCTCTAAATGTCTTGCATTTGAAGACTCAGATCAAGGGGTGAGATCCGCACTTAGCGCTGGCTGTGAGGTAGTCGTAGTTAACCGTTTTTGCACCATTCAACATGACCATATTGTTGCCCGTATCAATCACTATCAGGATATCTACTTATCAGAGGAAGTAAGCGAATGAAAACATGGCTGACAGGCTTTTATCAAACGAAAGATACCTACTGGGATTTCGCCGGTGTGTTCTTCGGCGGTATCGGTTTTATCGCATTATTCGGCCAGCTACTTAGCGAACTTGAGCGCCAAGGCCCAACCAACTTGTCCTTTACGTTTTTAATCGGGTATGTATTGGTGTTTAGTTTTTGGCTGATGTATGGGCTGAGATTTCAGCGAATGGCAATCATTGTTACTAATGTACTTTGCCTACTTTTACAGATCTTAATTTTACTAACTGCGATTTTGCGTTGAGTAGTTGGCAAAGCTAAACAGCTTTGCCAACCCATTTAGAACGGATTGCCATTTGATTGGGAACCCATTCACGGGCCCAGAAATCAGCTCTAATTGGATCACAACACCCCATACTGCAATTTAACAGCCACACACTTCAATCCAACCACAGTTTGGGAGGTATTCGCTCCGATGCAATGGCAAATTGCTCAACCCAGTCGATTAATCCTTCAATCGCCATTGGTTTGGCATAAAAGTATCCTTGTACATACTGACAACCAAGGTCTTTTAAGCAATCTAGTTGTCCTTGTTGTTCTACGCCTTCGGCTATCACTTTGAGCGATAAACTCTCCGCCATAGACAAAATCGCGTTGACCAAAACGGCAGCATCTTGGTTTTGATCTATATCTTGAATAAAACCTCGGTCGATCTTTAATATATTGATGGGGAAGCGTTTAAGATAGCTAAGAGAAGAATAGCCAGTGCCAAAATCGTCAATTGCTAAGTTGACCCCCGTTGCCCGCAGGCTTTGCAGCCAAGCAGTTACGGCTTTATCATCTTCAAGTAAGATGCTTTCTGTGATTTCAAGCGTTAGATTTTCTGGAAGAAAGCCTGATTGCTGTATGATTTGTTTAATGGTAGTGGCGTTAAAGCCAAGTCGATATTGCTGACTCGAGACATTTACCGTCAAATAACAATTCATGCCAAGTGCTTTATTTAATCTGCGAATATCATTACATGCCTTAGCAAGTAACCACTCACCAAGAGGAGCAATAAGACCGCTTTCTTCAGCGACAGGAATAAATTCAGCAGGAGAAATATACTGGCCGAAATCAGTTGGCCAGCGCATGAGCGCCTCGACACCATATAATTTACCCGACACCGTATCGACAATAGGTTGGTAATGTACGGTTAAGCGCTGATGTTCAAGCGCAGCTCGGAGCAGCTGCTCCAGCTCAACTCGACGATTCACCTGTTGCTGCATTTCTTGCGCAAAAAAGTGATACTGATTGCGCCCCGCCTCTTTTGCTTTATACATGGCTAAATCGGCAAGTCGTAATAACTCTTTTTGATCTTTTGCATCACTTGGTAAAATCGCGATCCCGATGCTTGCCCCGGTAAATACCTCAAAGCCGTTGATCACAAATGGTTCGCTCAGTGCTTTGACAATTTTATCGGCTACTTGAGCAGCATGATCCGGATGCGCAATTTGGCTCAATAACAATACAAATTCATCTCCCCCAAAGCGGCTCAAGGTATCGCTTTTACGCAGCAGGCCGTTTAAGCGCTTAGCTACGGAGATAAGTAAGGCATCTCCGGCCTCGTGACCCATGGTGTCATTGACACGCTTAAACCTATCTAAATCAATAAATAACACTGCACTTTGATGATGAGTACGGCTCATGCGTTTAATATCTTGCTCAATGCGCTCAAGTAATAGCGTTCTATTCGGCAGTCCGGTCAACACATCGTAATAGGCTTGATATTCAATCTGCTCTTCTTGCGCTTTGCGCTCGGTCATATCAGACAATATAGCAACGTATTGCTGCACCAGCCCTTTGTCATCATGCACGACACTGATTGCTAGCCACTCTGGATATAAAGTACCGTCTTTACGCTTGTTCCAGATCTCACTTGCCCACTGTCCGTGCGAGTTGAGGGTGCTCCACATCTGCTCATAAAAATGTTTGTCATGCTTACCTGAACTTAAAATATTAGGTCGTTGACCGAGCACTTCATGTTCTTCGTATCCAGTAATTTTGGTGAAAGCTGGATTGACCGCGGTGATCTCAAGTTTTGCGTTGGTGGTCATGATCCCTTCTTGCGTTGCATTAAATACCGCCGCTGCAGTTTTAAGCTGTGCACTTGCGCTTTTTTGTGCAGTGATATCTTCTTTGATCGCAATAAAGTTAATGATTTCCCCTTGCTGGTTTTTAATCGGGGAAATAGACGCGTACTCCCAATAGTAATCTCCAGACTTACGGCGATTGTAAAACTCACCACGCCAGACTTTGCCTTGTTTGATGGTTTGCCACAGCGTTTTGTAGTCGGTAAATCCTTGTTTGGAGCCTAGTACTTTGGGTGTTTGTCCTTTCACATCCTCAAGTGAATACCCAGTAACTTGTTCAAACTTAGGGTTAACGTATTCAATGCGAGCACGAGGATCGGTGATCACAATAGAAGAGGGGCTTTGCTCAATGGCATGGCCCCACTTGCGAAGCTCTTCTTCCGCTTGTTTAAAAAGGGAAACATTAACACTCACAAACACTTGGCCATTGTTGTGTGTATTCGTTTGTTTTACCTGTAACCAAGCGCCAGATTCGGTTTGATGCAAATTGGCGTCGGAGTTAAAAATTTCTCCAAACTGCTGCTGCCACTCTTCTAACTTGCGTGGCATTTTTTCGCTATCGGCAATTGCAAAATGATTACGCCAAGCACTGTTACAGAGCAGCAAATTGCCACTGCGACTAAAAAGAGCAAAGCCTTCGGTTAAACGCGCAACGGCATCAGACAAAGTTTGGCTGGTGCTCAGAATTTTATTTTTGGCCACATAAAGTCGGTTTGCAAACACAATCAAGAGCAAAAATAGCACAATGGTCAGCAGTAAGAGTAATTCACTTTGATGCTTGGTTTTTTCTATGGTTTCACTGTGGTGCTGGCTATATGCCGCGTAAAGTGCTGAAAAAGCTTGGTCACTCGGCAAAGACAAAAAGCGTTGTTTTGCCTTTTTTAATTCTGCACTGTTAGCAAGGGCAACATTAAAATGCTGATAGATAAGCTGCTCTAAGCTACTTTCAGAGTTGATGGTCATTAAAGGCTCTGCGACAAATTCGTAGAGCTGACCCAACATTAAATTAGCAAGCATTCTATTGGCGTGGGTTGCCAGTTCGGGCTCACTCTGCTCCAGCTCGATTAGCAACTCGGGAAGATAAAGCAGGCTATTTTTAATATTTGCCGCCGCAGTTTTAATGGACTCGACTTGCAATACTTTATTACTGAGTAGCCGACGATAAGCATCAAATTGCTGTCGAATGTCAGGCGTGGCTTCTGCAAATAATGCATCTCGCTGTGGTGTATTCAAAGCATCAATTGCATGCGCTAATTGCGCTAACTCATCATATTGATTGAGCTGTGCACTAAGCATTTGTAACACCGCGGCATCCAGTTTGGCATCAATACTTTTGGCTTCAAAGAGCAGGGTAACTCGTGCTTGGTGTGTTTGACTGCTGAGCTCTTGCTGCGAGTAAAAATACGCAAAAAGCGCAATTGGCGCGCACAGCAGTAACGCTTGCACACCAATGAAGGCCTTATTCTTCATTCGTGGTTTTCCAAATCCATTTCGTGGTGATGTCCTGCTAGACTGTCAATAAAGGCAACTAGCTTGTTTATATCGGAGTCTGAGATATTGCGACCAAGTTGGTATTTGGCCATGGTCGCAACGGCGGATTCTAGGCTGCTATGACTAGCATCGTGAAAAAAGTATGCTTGTTTGCTAGCAAGTCGCAAGCTCGGTACTTTGAACACAAAGCGATCTTGCTCGTTGCCGGTAACGTTAAAACGGCCATAATCCGCTTTTTGAATTGGTGTATTTCTATCGCCAAAATAATCACCAAAGGTGCCCATTTTGGCAAACATATTGCCACCAACATTGCGTCCTTGATGACAACTAATGCAACCATACCGTTTAAATAACTCATAACCGGCAATAGCCGACTTAGGCAGTTTTACGCTTTTATCTTTAAGCCATAAATCGAACGGCGCATTAAGCGTGATTAACGACCCTTCAAAAGTCGCTATTGCGTCTTTTACCGTGTGTTTCGTTGCTCCCTGCGAGTACACTCTAGTAAATTGCGCGACCAGCGTTTTATCTTGATTTAACTTGGCAACGACTTCTGGCCACGTCATATCATGCTCTTTTGGGTTTAAGATGGGTGAGTCGATTTGATCATAAAGCGCTTGCGCACGGCCATCCCACGCTTGACGAATATTTAAAGCCGCATTGTAAACAGTTGGAGTTTTTAGCTCACCGAGTGCGCCATTAACACCACTGGAAAGGGGCTTTACATCCGCGCCATGAGTGAGTAATTGATGACATGACGCACAGCTGACTTGGTTTCCTCGGGAAAGCCGCTTATCAAAAAAAAGTGATCTGCCCAAGCTAACTTTATCGGCATCAAGCCCTATTGCAGGCTCAAGTGGCAGAATTGGCTCATTTGCAGCTCCCAATAATGGAAACGCAAAAAGTAATAAACTCCAAATTCGCATACACTCCGCCCAAGTTGCCATCTTGGTGTAAAAGATAGCAACATTCGGCATTGCAAATTTTGATTTAAAATAAGCTTAGCAATAGAAGTTATGTGTTTTTATTCACTCACCCCGCACGGCTAGACTTGTCACTTCACTCAGCCAGTTATCAATTACCTCAGGAGTTGCTAAGTGCGCAGGGCCAAATAGCGTATGTTGAGTTGGCTCTATACCACAAAATCCTAGTGTCCCATGTTCTAGTTGAGCCATAAGCCCAGCAGCAACTTCTTCCAAATAAGTTTGCGGCGTGTCTGAGGTGAGAATGACTCTTGCGGTTTTATGCGGTAGAAGCTTTTCAATTTCAGTGCCGGCCTCACTGTATTTAAAAGCAAAGCCTGGAAGTAATGCTCTATCTATTAGCCCTTTGAGCTTGGCTGGTAACGCCAACCACCAAATTGGGCTTATTATCACAATGTGCTGCGCCCACAGTAAGTTCTCTTGGAATTGCTTAAGGCATGGCTCTAATGGTTGGCTCGCTTCATAACCATACATCAAATTGATTTCAAAGTGCATCTCACTAAGATCCATTCTGCGTACTTGATGTTGGGTGTTTGCAGCTTGCTCATAACTTGTGGTGATAGCGTGGCACAGGCCTTTGGTTTTGGGGTTACCGTTTAGTAGCAGTATTTTTTTCATCGTCGTTTCCTTATCACATGACTGAGAAACGAGTGTACTGTCTCCCCTTAACGGGAGAGTCAAGTTACTCTACCTGAGACTAGGATAACCTGAGCTGCGGATAATTAATGCCTTTCTAGCAGCCAGTTTTAGCGCTAACTGCGTTAAATTCACTTCCAATAGCCAGCTATTGGTGCGTAAATTCGCCTTGTTTTCCCTAAATCTTGCTGGCTAGGTTAGGATAGTTTTATCTGTGGACATTCATCAAGTGATGCGATGCAATGTTCAATACGTTGTATTTTTTGCTGAAGCTGCACAACTTGCTCTATGCAGGATGCTTTGAGTTCGACTAAAAATGTGTTGATTTCGACCCAGTTGACTTGCCGCCCTTTAATTTCAATCACTTGCTGTAATTGCTTAATCGACACACCGAGCGATTTTGCTTCTTTTATTAATAACAGCAGATCGACATCTACTTGAGAATAGACGCGATATTTACCAACACGCTCCGGGGTAGGAATAAGCCCTTTCTCTTCATAAAAGCGAATGGCCTTGACTGACAGCCCAGTTTGCTTCGACAGCTTGCCAATATACATTTTTGATTCTCCCAGCTAAAAGCAAAATAACGGTTTACAGCCTCCATAAAAGTTGCAACCATCTAATACCAATTGCACGCTAACAAAAAGTATCGTCAAGGAATAGCAAAAGATGTATCAGTTGTTTTACTACCCTCGTAATGCCAGTTGGGCACCACATCTCGTACTTGAGCACCTACAACTAGAAAAAGAACTGCTCTTGATCGATAGAAAAACGCAACAACAAAAGTCTGCGACCTATTTAGAACTCAATCCAACAGGGCGGATCCCGACATTGGTCGACGGTGACCAAATCATCTTCGAGAGTGCAGCAATTTGTTTGCATTTATGCGAAAAGCACCCTGAAGGAAAACTTATCCCAGCACCAGCAACCCCACAGAGAGCCACGTTTTATCAGTGGCTTTTTTATTTAACCACGACGGTTCAGCCAGAACTCATGTTGTATTTCTATCCTGAAAAATATCAGCTGTCACCAGAGAGCAGCAAGACCATGTTTCAAGCCGCTGAGCAACGAGTCAGCGACATGTTTGCACTTATCGACAAGCAGTTAGCAACAAACACCTACTTAGTTGGTGAACATCTCACGCTTTGTGATTATTATTTATTTATGCTGGCCCATTGGGCAAGTGGGTTTAATACTGCGCCAAAAGACTATGCACATTTGGGCCGATTTATGCGAATGATGGCACAGCAAAAAGTGGTAAAAAGAGTGTGCGAAATTGAACAAACCGATCTAAATTTTTATTAGCATCCATTACACCAAGGAGGAAAAAATGGAAACCTTAGTGAAAAACTATATCTCTGCCTACAATCATTTTGATATTCCGGGAATGCTAGCTCAGCTCACGGATGATGTCGTGTTTGAGAATCTTGCCAATGGTGAAATTACAACGCGTACAACCAGTAAAATGGAATTTGCAGAATTAGCAAATCAGTCTGCTAAGTTATTTTCAGAACGCAATCAATCTTTAACCGCTGCCACGCAAGACAATGATCTGTTTATTGTTCATGTGACCTACAAAGCTAAATTAGCCCAAGACTTAGCCAATGGCATGAAAGCAGGACAAAGCATCTCCTTGCAGGGCCGCTCAGAGTTTGCATTTCGCGATGGAAAAATTTGTTTGATAAGAGATATAAGCTAACTCCTTACTCCAAACTCAGGTTATTTATTTGGCAAAATCAGCGCGCTTTTCTATGCTGGTTTTGCACTTTCATCATTAATTCATTTCGACCTAAGCACTATCTTGAGATCAGCCTAAGACGAATTGAAATAAAACGGAGAACAACAATGGGACTATTAAGTGGTCTGCTCGGTAATGCAAGCGAAGTAGACAGTAGCGAAGTAGATAAGTTATTAGCAGATACATTAATTGCTGGAGAAGAAGTTGCACAAGCTTACAAGGTGATCCGCGACTTGTTTATTTTTACCAACAAGCGTCTAATTTTAATCGACAAGCAAGGCATGACGGGCAGCAAAGTAGAAATGCTCAGCATTCCGTATAGCAAAATCACAAAATACAGCAAAGAATCTGCGGGTCACTTCGACCTTGATGCGGAATTAAAAATCTGGATTGGCTCAGACCCAACACCAATTAGTAAAGAATTTAAAGCGGGCGACAATATCAACCAAGTATATCAGATCATTTCACAATATTGTTTATAGCCGCGCTTGCTGTAAAAAGGCACATGCGTGTTGTGCCTTTCTTTTCAGTAAGTAAATTAAGTTGGTTTTCGTTCTGCACGCAGGCAAAAAACCACAGAAAAGAGCAAGGAAACAAATACTTGATTCCAAAAGTTAGAGACAAAGGGATCAGCTACAAACTGAGATGCAATATGCCAAATACTGAGGTTTAGCAGAAAACCAAGTACAAACCCATAGCCTTTGTATTGTGCGAGCAATAGCCCTAGCTCTTGCCTAAAACGCTGATATTGAGCTAATTTGCTCATTTTGATACTCCAGTTATTGATTCGCAACCGTAAGCTCTACCACTTCTTTCTTGGCCGATATTCGATTTATCAAAAGCACATCGTTGTCGTTAATGTCGGTGAGATAGTCGACACTGGTAGGCACTTCGCCGAGTATGGTAAACGACGTTTTGTCTAAATCATAGGACCAAAGTTGATTGTCTTCATTGACGCCATATATCCCATTGCCGCGCATTACAAAAGATTTTCCTCTGCCGCCTTGATTGTTTAGTGCACTGATCCGCTGAGGTTCAACAGCGCCTATTTGCCAAAACTGATCAAGTCTATCCTTATACACAACTTTACCGTGTTCACTTTCAAGTGCCCACAGCACAGGTTGCTGCGTCAATATTTGAAACGATTGTTGAGCAAAATCATAAGCAGCTAACTTCATTTCTCCCTTTACCCTAATCTGTGTTAGTGCACGTTGTGTTGCACTTTTCCATTGATATAAGCGTAAAACAGGGTAGGCGTGCGGGTAAGATGTCAAGCTACCATCTAAAGCAATTTGTGTCAGTACACCACTGGCACTGACCAATATGCTTTGGCCATCCTCAGCCCAGTGGATCCCGCGAATAAAAGTATCTAACGGGAAGTTAGTCAGTTGTCGCGTGTTATTGCCATCGCTTAGCCACACCTGTTCAGTACCTGAACGCTCCGACCAAAATGCCACTAAGTCTCCATCAGGCTGAAAAACAGCCTGATCTTCACCAAGGTTGGTTCGTGCAAAGCTGGTGTATGTTTGAGCGCCTTGTGCTAACTGTGTCAGTGGTAATTTTACGATATCACCGTCGTAAGGTCCTTTGATCATCAGTATACTTTTGCCATCAGGGCGAAATTCAGGCTGCCTCATTCGATCCGAAAACGGCAATTGAATTTTACTCACAAGCCCTTCATACGTCAGACTAAATAGCTGACGTCCGGTACTAAAAATCAATTGCTGATTGAGTGGGTCAAAACTTGGGTAGATATCGTGAAATTTAGTAATTTCCGGCGGCCGCTGGATCTGATGACTAGAGAGCAACTCACCGTCAGGTTTTAGCATATCGATATAATGTAGGCCATCGGCATGAATACTACTGACCGCGATTAAATCATCTTGAGGAGAATAGGCGTAATCAATCAACGTCCCCTCTTCTACGATATAAAGATCGACACCGCTGTCGTCGTCAATGGAGTAATTGATCAGCTTCCAGCGCTCGCCTTGTTTTTGCTTCAATACCACATTGCCATCGTTCAGCCAGATAGGCTTATCAACCACCGAGTTTTTACACTGGAGAATAACTTTTGGCTGCTGAGGGCTTTCCAATGCCTTAGTAAAATCGAGAGTTACAAGGTCGTAGCAGCGCTTTTGTGTAACTGGTTCGCCACTACAAGCGTCGGTGGCCAAAAACAGCAACTGCTCACCATCTTTTGAGAAACTATGCCTGCCGTATGCTCCAAAGCGCTCTGTGAGCAGGATCTCTTGTTGGGTATCCGCCTTTTTTGCCCATATCTTATTATCGCAAAACTTATTTAAATAGCGGTGAAAAACAATGTACTGACCATCTGGGGAATAGCTTGCATCAAATTCTTTGTCGTCTGTTGCGGTCAATGAGCGCAAAGTATCAAAGAACAGTGGTGAAGGTTTTTTGGTGGAAAAATATTGATAGCCAATAGCCCCAAGCAAAATAGTGAAGGCGAGTAAAACAAACACATAAAGGTGTTTATTCCGACTTTGAGTGAGGTGTTTATCTTGTTGCATTTCAGGTTCAGGGGCTGGCATCACCTCAAGTTGCGGCTCAGTATTCGTCAACTCGTTCGTTTGCCCCTCCCAACGTACTTCACACTCTAAGCTATACCCCTTTTTAGCGTGCGTTTGGATATAACCTTGCACCTTACCATCGTCCCCAAGCGCCTTTCTCAATTGCGCAATACTACGCTGCAAAGTATTAGGAGAGACCACCGTATCTGGCCATACTGTATCGAGCAAGGTATCGAGGCTCATCACTTTGCCTTGATTCTGAGCCAAGCAAGTGAGCACCGCCAGAGCCTTTGGTGCAAGCGTTTGACATTCACCTTGGTGTGAAATCTGGTTACGTGATAAATCGACAAAAAAATCACCAACCCAATATTGTTCTACCATAAATCCCCAGTATGCCTAGCGCACGCGCTAACAATGCCAATTATTATAATTATCAGTATAAGGACAAACAGGGTAAAAATAAACAAAATCAAAAACTTAAGATTTAGCGACCTGTAAGCTTAAGGACAGTTAATAAACGTCTATTTCTCACATATGCGGGAGCTTTGTCTACCTCCATACCTGCGTTCGCTTTGGTAAAATACTACCAAAGCGAACAAACCTTAGCGACTGCTTGCTTTTTATCCAGCTTCATACCAAAATCAATGTAACCAATATTAGTTACTTACTTAAATGTAACCAAATTAAGTTACCTTTATGATATCAATACCTCAAGGTGCGGTGATCACAGCAGACATTGTCGGCTCACAGTCGCTGTCACAACTACAACTTACAAGGCTGCAAAGCGAGTTAAAGGATTACTTAGCTGAAATAGCGACTGCGGAGCAGGGCTATTATAGTTTTTACCGCGGCGACGGCTTTCAGCTTGTGTTGCCAGATGCTACGAAACTGTTCAATGTGGCATTACAGCTACGGTTGTTTTTAATTAGCCGACATAGCGATGCCAGACTCAGCCTTGCGGTCGGTGAAGTTAATATCACAGCAGCAGATTTATCAACCGCGACAGGTGCTGCGCTGGTACTTGCGGGCCGAGGATTGGACGCAATTGGACAAGCAAGACTCAGGTATAACAATGACAGTAATGCCCACTTTGCACTAAATCTGGCATTTGTGGATTTATTACTTTCGAACTTAACCCAAAAACAAGCAGAGGCCGCTTTTATTCATATTTCACACCCTAAGTTGAGCCATGCCGATATTGCAAAACAACTCAACACCAGTCGGGTGAACGTAACTAAATTACTCAATAGCGCACACTACGCTTTATTAGATCAATTTTTAGCAATTGCACGCTCACACCAATAGTCGAATGCTCAACACTTAAATATCACGAGGTGGACTTAATGAACGAATGGCAAGTATTGTTATTGTGGTTAGTAATAGGTCACACAATCACTGACTTTTACCTCCAACCTATGAGCTGGGTGCATGACAGAAATACCCGTCACTATAAGTCCATCAAGTTGTTGTGGCATAGTGTCGCGCATGGCGGGGCTGCACTTGCAATCATCCTACTTTGGCAGTCGACTTTGTTTTGGGGAGCACAGTGGAATGCGCTGCTCTTTGCGCTAGCGGTAGGTATTAGCCACTATTGTATCGACTTAGCTAAATCCTATTCTAGCAAAGGCGTTATTCCTTTTGTGCTAGACCAATGTGCACATATTGCCATATTAGTGGCCGTCACTTGGCACATTGCTGAGCCTGAAATTGCGCTCAGTGCCTTTGCAAAGCCTTTTGCTAATGTCCAGCTGCTAATATTGGTTGTGGGCTATTTAATGGTATTGCATCCTGCATCGATATTCACCAGCATGCTGCTTGAGCGTTGGCAACTCAATAATTCAGCTCTTGATAGCCTGCCGCAAGCAGGAAGTTTAATTGGTCAACTTGAACGTGTATTACTACTGAGCTGCATGTTACTGGATAGCTGGGCTGCTATCGGCTTTATTCTCGCCGCTAAATCGGTATTTCGCTTTGGCGATCTAACCCAAAGCCAAGACAGAAAGCTCACCGAATACGTGATGTTGGGCACGCTTGTCAGTGTGTTGCTGGCCCTTGTGGTCGGCGTTTTAATCAAACCATTTATGCCTATTCAATTGTGATTTAATCAATTACGTGCCTTGACATTTAATCTAGGGCCTGTGTATCTTTCAAGTTTGTTTTTGCAGCAGTTTGATTGGTATTTATACAAGTCAGAGCCTGCGTAGCATAGTTATTCTATGTGAGTCAGGCGATAAAGACTTTGTGCTCCTGCAAAGTCACCTTACCCCACATCCTTGTGGGGCAACACAG